>VBGO01000165.1 GCA_005882525.1 Chloroflexota bacterium | reverse complement strand
GGTCGGGCCATTGTCCTGGACGTGACTTCCCAGCTCGTCGAAACCGCGGTCCGGGGAAAGATTCCCGGGGCGGTCTGGGTGTCACCGAGGGAGATACTCAACCGCAATCGGCACGCCGCGGACCTGGTGAAGGACCTGCCCGGTCTCTCCCGTGACAAGACCATCATCGCCTACTGCACCTGCCCGGATGAGGAGGCCAGCGCTCGCCTGACCCGCGTCCTACGGGACCAGGGCTACGACGCCTGGTTGCTCGATGGCGGGTTGCCGGCCTGGCGTGCGGCCGGGTACCCGATGGAATTGAACCAGGCCGCCTAACTCCCCGAACCCCACAACGGGTCATAATCAGGTGGTGGCGAGGTCGGTGTGGTCGGGCACGATCAGCTTTGGCCTGGTCAGCGTTCCCGTTCGCCTCTATCCGGCGACGCGGCGACAGGACGTGCGCTTCCACGAGATCGACCGGTCGAGCGGGCAGCGCATTCGCCACCAGAAGGTGATCGAAGCGCCCTGGTCGTCCGACCTTCCTGCCCCCGCCCTGACCTCCCCCGGAGGTGAAGGGAATTTCATGCCGGGCAGGAAAGGCGTGGTTCCGACCTCGACCTGGCCACCGCGCTTCATGGAGCCGCGTCCGGCAGGAGCGGCGCAGCCGGTCGCCGCGGCCGATGTCGTCAAGGGGTTCGAGGTGGCGAAGGACCGCTACGTCACGGTCGGACGCGAGGAGCTGGAGGAGCTCGCCCCCGAACGGTCCCGGACGATCGACGTTGAGCAATTCGTGGACGCCAGCGCGGTGGATCCGATCTACTACGACGTGAGCTATTACGCCGTCCCGGAACGAGGTCACGAGCGGGCGTATGGCTTGCTGGTCGACGCCATGCGGGAGACCGGGAAGCTCGCCATCAGCTGGTTCGTCCTGCGCCGCAAGCGGTACCTGGCGGCCCTGCGTCCGCAGGGACGGCTGATGGTGCTGAGCACCATGTTTCACGGCGACGAAATCCTGCCCGCCACCGAGCTGGAGCCCGCCCAGCCCAGGGACTTGAGCAAGAAAGAACGGGAGATGGCCGCGCTGCTGGTCAACACCCTGTCCGGGCCGTTCGAGCCGGAGCGCTATCCCGATGAATACCGGCAACGGTTGAAAGAGCTGGTCGAGGGCCGGGCGGCTTCGGCACGGCCAACGGCCCCCGAGGTCCTGACCGGCAGCGGCGTCAATGACCTGATGGCCGCGCTGCGGGCGAGTGTCGAGCAGGCTCGTCGCGCACCGAAAGGGCGTGCCAAACCGGCAGCTCGGCGTAAGCGAAAGACCGCCTGAGTCCGGGTCGGGCTCGTCAGCGTTGGGTGCGAACTTTCGGACTTGCGCTGTAGGAGACCCAGGGGCCGCGCCGCCCACCCTGACGGTCATAGAAGCGCTGCGCGTCGTGGTTATCGCTCGCCGTGACCCAGTCGAGCCGCGCGTAACCGTGCGCCGTAGCGTAAGCCAGGCTGGCCTCGAAGAGCGCGGCGCCCACCCCGGCATTGCGGAAGGACGGATCCACGAAGAGGTCGTTCATCACCAGGATGCGATCGGCAACCAGCGTATCGAGACAGGCGTAGAGGCTGGCGAATCCTTGGAGCCGCCCACCCGCGTCGGCCACGAGCTGCACCCCGCGATCCGGATCCTGGTCGAGGAGATCGAGCAGGGCCTCGACTTTCGAATCGGCCGGAAACGGGGTTTGGTAGAAGGCGAAGTAGCCTTTGATCAGCTCGACCAGCTGGGGGCGGTCTTCGCGTTCAGCCGGACGCACCACCACCGGGCCAGCCTAGCATCAGTTCAGTGATGTCCTCAACGCGACCGCCCGGACGCGCGCACCTGGCGGGCATGGCGACGGCGGTGCCGCCGGTCACGGCGACCGTCGACGAGGTCTGGGACGCGCTCGGGCGGACACGCGGCCGGCGGCTGCCAAAGTTGCAGGGTGAAGAAGGGGCCCGGACCCGCTTCTTCGCCGAGCCGCTGACCTCCTTGATGGAGCGGCGCAGCCAGAGTCAGCAGACAGACGCGTACCTCGACCATGCCCGAAGGCTCGCCCGGCGGGTTTGCTGCGACGCACTCGACGCCAGCCGGGTTTCCCCGTCGGACATCGGACTGGTGATCGGGGTGTCCTGCACCGGCGTCGTGCTCCCGTCGCTCGACGCGGAGCTGATCCCGCTGATGGGCCTGGCGTCCGACGTCGCCCGTCTACCGATCACCGAGCTCGGATGCGGCGGCGGCGTGGCGGGCCTGGCCCGCGGGCTCGATTACCTGCGCGCCTACCCGGAGCGAAGCGTGCTGCTGTTCGCGGTCGAGATTCCATCGCTGACCTTCCAGCCCGATGATCAGTCCATCGACAACCTGGTGGCCTCCCTGGTCTTTGCCGACGGCGCGGGAGCCGCGGTCCTGCGCGCTGGCGAGGGACGGCCCGGCTGGACGCTGGAGCAGTGCGGTACGGTGCTGGTGCCGGAGGGGGCTCGGCACCTCGGCTACGAGTTACGGGATGGTGGGCTTCGGGTTGTCTTGAGCCGCGAGCTGCCGGAGGTGGTGGAGGCTCACCTGCGCGGAGCGGTTGACACGTTCCTCGAGAAGGCGGGCCTCACGCTGGCGGACCTGGACGCGGTCGCGGCGCACCCGGGAGGCCCCCGGATCGTCGACGCCGTCGAGCGCTCGCTGGGGCTGCCGCCCGCGTTGCTCGCCACCTCGCGGTCGGTTTTCGCCAGTCACGGCAACGCGTCGAGCGCCGGCATCTTCTTCGTGCTCGAGGCGATGCGGCGGGCCGGAATCGAGGGGCGGGCGCTGGCCATCGCCTTTGGGCCGGGCCTGTCGATCGAGCTGGCGCTGATGCGGCTGACGACGTGAGTCCGCCGCGGTACGGCCTCATCCTTCTCCTCTTCGGGGCGCAGCGCGGGATCGAGTTGCTCTACTCCGCGCGCAACGAACGCGCGATCCGAATGCGAGAGCCGCGCGCCCCGCAGGCAAGCGAAGCGACCTTCCGGTGGATTGCGCTGGTCAACCTCGGATTGTTCACGCTACCGGTCCTGGAGCGGGCCTGGCGCCGGCGTTCCCCTCCGGCGGTGGTGGCCGCGATCGGATGGATCGCCGCGATCGCCGCCGTCGGGCTGCGGCTGAGCGTGCTCGCCAGCCTACGTCAATCGTGGAACGTGCACGCGCTGGTCCCGAGCGACTTGCGCGTCGCTACCGGGGGTCCGTACCGGTTCGTTCGCCATCCGAATTACCTCGCCCTCGCCCTCGAGTTCCTCGGTTTGCCGCTGATTGGCGGCGCGTACCTCAGCGCCTTAGGGCTCGGTCTGGTCAATGCGATCTTGTTGCGATCGCGGATCCGCGACGAGGAGGCGCTGTTGAACGCGATCCCCGCATACCGGACGCTGATGGGAGGGAAGCCCCGCTTTCTGCCACGGCTGCCGGTCAGCGCCCGGTGAAGAGGCGAACCCACTCGCGGGGCGTGATGCGGTCGAAGCCCCAGTAACCGAATCCGACACCGAGCAGCTTGGTCAGCGTCTGGGGCGCTCGCCGGTGGGCGCGGATCCCGCGCTCGACGAGGGCGGGCGTACGGCTCAAGCGAAGTAGCAGCGATGCGACGCGGCGCGGGTCCTTCGTCAGCCGGCGGTGCGCGAGCCGGTAGTCGCGCTCCGGAGACGATGACGACAAGGCGCCGGCGAAGGCGCGAGCCTGGCGCAGGCCGGTGGCGATCCCTTCCGCCGTGATCGGATCCGTGAAGCCGGACGCATCGCCCACCAGGAAGATGCGGTCCTGAGCGACCGTGGAAGCCTGGTACCAGAACGGGCCGACCGCGGACACCGGCCCGATCATTTCCGCATTTCGAAACTCCGGGCGGAGGGCCTGGACGATCTCCCGGTAGCGCGATTCGAGCCGGCCGCCGAACTCGCCCATGCGCTCCTGATAACAGAGCAGTCCGACCATCCGCTGGTTGCCCGCGACCGGGCCCTCATAGACCTCCAGGCCAGTGTCGAACGTGATGCGGACCCAGGGATCGACAGGCGCATCCATGGTCCAGTGGCCGACGATGCCGTAGCGGTGGGGCGGTCGAGGTCCAACCGTCCAGCCCAGGCGGTGGCGAAGCGCCGAACGCAAGCCATCGGCGACCGCAACGAAACGAGCTCGGACCTCGCCGGCTGCGGTGATCACCGTCGCCACCCCATCGGCGTCAGTCCTGACATCGCGCGCCTCGGTTTGCGGTGAGAACTGGATCCGCGAATGGTGCCCGAGCCGCTCGGCGAGGCGGGCATCGAAGCCGAGCCGGCGGATCCCCAGCCCGGCGCGCTCGCCGTCATGCTCAGGAAAGGGCACTTCCACCGGTTCGCGCCCGGGCAGCCCAAATTGGACCCCGTTCAGGGGCGGCGCCCCGCCCGAGAGCACGGCATCCTCGAGGCCCAGCTCGCGCAGTGGCAGCCGGCCGCTCGGCATCAGCCCTTCGCCACAGGGCTTGTCGCGTGGGAAGGACTGCTTGTCGAACACCATGACCCGCTGTCCACCCTGGGCGGCAAACAGTGCGGCGGCGGCCCCGGACGGCCCGGCGCCAATCACCGCAACGTCGGCGTCGACACCTCGATCAGGCCTTCGGCTTCTTCGCAGTGGCGGCGCCTCGGGGCTCGCTCGGAACCGTGACCTGCGCCGGCGGCTGACCCTGCCCCTGTCCCGGAAGGCGTGCGCTTATGAATTTGCGCCACCTGCTGCTGCGGTCGGCGGCCGCCTGCGCGGCGCCCGAAAGTTGGTGCAGCGCCGTCTGCCGTCGCGCGCGGCCGCGTTCCGGATCGCCCAGGTAGGCGATGGCCGCCCCGGCGATGGCGGCAAACCCCAGCCAGACACGGCTCACACCCGTCTTCGCGCGCATGTCGTTCAGGTCCCGTGACTTCATGGCATGTCCCCTTGCAATCTCATACACCAAGCGACCCGTGAACTGCTATCAGGGTATCCCATGCCGGCTCGGCCGATACGGCCGGCGACCCCGCATCCCTTTTTGTCACACTTGAGCCCATGTGCCGAAGCATCAAGACGCTCCGCCGGAAAGACGAGAAGCCGACTGACCAGGAGATTCACGACGCCGCCCTCCAGTTTGTCCGAAAGATCAGCGGCTACCGGGCCCCCTCGCGGGTCAACACCGCCGCGTTCGACGCCGCCGTCAAGGAAGTCAGCGTCAGCTCCCGACGCCTGCTCAGCGCGCTCGCCTAGGAATCGGCGAGCGGTAGGCGCAAGACGAAGCGGGAGCCTGGCTCGCCTGCTTCTCGGTTTCTCCTGGGCCAGCCGGTTAGCGGGTCGCGAAGGCGAAGAGCGGGTTCGGCTTGCCCGTCTCGGCGTATTGCTTGAGGCGCTCGACGATCAGGCCCCAGGTGTAGTTGATCGAGCCCAGGTCGTCCTGCGAGACCTGGTCCGGCCAGCCCGCGTGGCGGAACAGGACGCCGGTCTCGCCGTTTTCGGCGGGGGAGATGTCCCAGGTGACGGTTGTCCCGTCCCAGTTGGGAAAGTCCGCCAGCGCGGTCCATTTCACCCGCTGTCCGGGCTTCAACTCGTCGACGCGCATACGTTGGGTCGGGCCGCCAAAGCCGAAGCTGGCGATCGAGCCGACCTTCGCGTCGGCCTGGCTCGCGGAGGTCCAGAACGACGCGAGGCCCCTGGCGGTGGAGACGGCGTCGTAGATCGCGTCGGGCGTCGCCTTGACGTTCACCTGATGCACGAGCGGAGCGGCCATGCTAGCATCCTCCTAAAGAAACGACTTAATTTAGCAGTAGCTTAAATAAGCCGGTCCAGAAATGCAAGCCCGAACTCGCCGTAGCCCGGTTCCGCTCGAATCCGCCATGGACGCTATCGCCAATCCACGACGGCGCCAGATCCTGCGCCTGGTCTGGACCGCGGAGCGCTCAGCCGGCGAGATTGCGGCCGCCTTCGATGTCAGCTGGCCGGCGGTCTCACAGAATCTGCGCCTGCTCAAAGAGAGCGGGCTCATCAGGGAGCGGCGGTCCGGTACCCATCGCTACTATCGGGCGGATCCGCGCGCGTTGGGCCCGCTCGAGGCGGTCCTGCGCCAGATGTGGACCCGAGACCTCGGCCGGCTGCGTGATCTCGCCGAAGAGGAAGCCGCTTCCGGTAAGCGCCGGCATGGTTGAGGACCTCGCCGGCGCGATCGAAATCACCCAGCGGATCGAGGCGCCGCCCGAGATCGTGTTCGCCTACCTGACCGATAGCCGGCGCTTTACCCGATGGATGGGAGTCGGCGCCGAACTCGACCCCCGGCCCGGCGGCCGCGAGCTGGGGCTGGGAAGGCCATCCGACCGTCCCGCCGGGATCGACGACCGTCGAGATCACATTGACACCAGAGAAAGGTTCGACCGTGCTCCGTCTCCGCCACCTCGGCCTGCCGGACGAAAGCGAACGCCGCCAGCACTCGGATGGCTGGAAGCTCTACACGAGGCAACTCGCCGCCAACCTGCTCGACGGCACCCCCACGCTGCCCTCCCCCTGAGGGGGAGGGAAATAGAGAACTTATCGGATCGGGGTGTGCTGGTCGGGTCCCAGCTTGCGCACCGCCTCGCCCACGCCGCGATAGAACGTGGGATAGGCATAGATCAGGTGGCGCAGCTCGTCGCTTGGGATCTGCATCTTGATAGCGAGCTCGAAGATGCCGAGCAGGTCGCCGCCTCGCGGTCCCATGGTCGTGGCACCGACGAGCACGCCGCGGTCAGCATCCTCGACAACCTTGATGAAGCCATCATTGCCGGGCCCGTGGATCCACCCACGGGAGGTGACCGATGCCTTCTGGATCCCGGTGCGCACGTTGATTCCCTTCTTTTTGGCCTGCTCCTCGGTGAGGCCGGTCGCGCCCACCTCCGGGTCGGTGAAGGTGACCCGCGGCTTCGCCCGGTAGTCGGCCCCGGGCCCTGGCTTGCCCAGGATATCGTCGATCGCGATGCCGGCGTGATAGATCGCCATGTGGGTGAAGCCGCCGCTCGTCGTCACGTCGCCGATCGCCCAGAGCCGCTCACCGACACGCAGATGGTCATCCGGCTCGAGCAGCCGCACCGATGGATCGAGGCCGACGGTTTCAAGGCCGATGTCCCGCAGGTTCGCGCGCCGTCCCGTTGCGACCATTAACTGGGCACCCGTAACCTGGCGTCCGTCCTCGAGCATGACGATGGCGGCGCCGCCGCGAGGCTCGACCGACTTGGCCCGCGCGTTAAGGCATAGCTCGATGCCATCTCGCTGCAGAACCTCGCCGAGGACGGCGCTTGCTTCCGGTTCTTCCATCGCCAGGACCCGGTTCATGCCTTCGATGATCGTGACCTTCACGCCGAAGCGAGCGAAGGCCTGCGCGAGCTCGACGCCGATGGCGCCGCCGCCGAGGATGACAAGGGACTCCGGCAGCTGCTCGACCTTGACGGCCTCGCGATTCGTCCAGTACTTCACGCGGTCCAGCCCGGGGATCGGCGGCACCGCCGGCGATGTCCCGGTCGCGATGACGATCGCGCGCGAGGCCTCGTAGGTGGTGCCGTTGACCGAGACCTTGCCGGGGCCGGCGAGCGTGCCGGCCCCGCGGACAAAGTGGCCGCCCTTGCGCTCGAATCGCTCGACGGCGACGCGGTCGTTCCAGTTGTCGGTGGCCACGTCGCGGATGCGCCGGGCGACCGGTGTCCAGTCGGCGTTCACGGTCGACTCCCCGGCGAATCCGGGAATCCGACGACCCTCGGCGACCATGTCGTCGGCCCGGATCATCATCTTGGTCGGAATGCAGCCGTAGTAGGGGCACTCGCCGCCAACCAGGTGGCTCTCGATGCCGACCACGTTGAGGCCGCTGTCGGCGAGCGTATTGGCGAGTTCCTCGCCGCCAACCCCCATGCCCAGGACGACGACATCGACCCGCTCAGGCATCGCGCGATGCGGGCGGCTTGCCGTTTGAATCCAGTGCGTAGGCAATCGCTTCCTCGAACGTCAACGCCTGCCCCTCGGCCCAGGCCTTGGCCGCCTCAGCTTCACTTAAGCCTTCCCGCCCCGTTCGCCCTTCCTGATACGTCAGCAGCCCTCCGAGACCGGTACCCGTCACCACCTGCTGAGCGACCGCCGCGGCCGCCAGACGCGTGGCCCGGACAGTGTCGCCTTCCCGTCGAGCAACGACGGACAGATTGTCGAGCTGCAGCGTGATGCCGGAGACGTCCTGAGCCTCAATGAACAGCTGCAGGGCCTCCATGAAATACTTCTTGCCCGCTGCAAGGTCCTCCGTATTGATTGCCACCAGGCCGAGGGTATGGGTTGACCAGGCGAGGTTGAAGCGATCGTCCACGCTGCGGGAGAGAGCCTGTGCCTCCTCGAGCGCCGGTTTGGCCGCGGCGTAGTCCTTGTCGAAGTAGGACGCGTTACCGAGTCCCCACAGCGTGCGGGCGACGCGCTGGTCGTCACCGAGCTCACGGAAGAGTCCGAGCGCCTCCTCGAGCAGCTCTCTTGCTCTGGGGATCGTCGTGCGGCTGATCACCATCGGGAACGCGTCGTTGTAGATGGCGTTGGCGATGGCCCGCTTGTCGCCAACCTGCCGGGTCAGCTCGAGGCCCTCGTCGTAGAAACGCTGCGCGACGTCCATGTCGGCCTGCCAGTAGGCCAGGCCACCGGCCGCTTCGAGCGCCAGCGTACGTTCCCTGGGAAACTCGTGGCCGTTGGGCATGGCGAGCACTCGCCCGGCCCGCGCCCGGCCTTCGTGGATGTGGCCCCGCATCTGCCAGAACCGCCAAAACGCGCCGGTCAAGCGCAACGCGTCCCGGGCGTCCCCGCTTTCCAGGCACCAGTCCAGCGCCGCGCGGAAGTTGTCATGATCGATCTCGAGGCGATCCAGCCACTCGCGCCGCTCCGGGCCGAAGAGGTTCGGCTCGGCTTGCTGCGCCAGGGCGATGAACGCCTGCACGTGCTTGTTCCGAATAGTCTCGGCATCACCGCCTTCCTCGAGCTGCTCCATCGCGAACTCGCGAATCGTCTGCAGCATCAAGAAGCGTGGCTCGTCGACGTCCGGGACGCGCCGAAGCAAACTCTGGTCCGCGAGTTGATCCAGGGCATCGACGACGTCACCACCGACATCGTCTGCGGGCCCGCACACCGGCTCCAGCTGATCGATACTCGCGCCTCGCGCGAAGACCGAGAAACGGGCCATCAGTCGCCGTCCGGCGGTATCGAGCATGTCATAGCTCCAGAGGATCGCGCCGCGGAGCGTTTGCTGTCGCGCCGGCGCGTCGCGTGCCCCGGTACCCAGCGCGCTCAGCGATTTCTCGAGCCTGCTCAGCAGAGCCTGGGGCGAGAAGAGCTTCACGCGGGCGGCGGCGAGCTCGATCGCCAGCGGCAGCCCGTCGACCCGCTCGCAGATCCCCGCGATCGCCGGCGCGTTCTCGTTGGTGGCTTTGAAATCGGGCTTTGAGGCTACGGCGCGCTCGATGAAGAGTCGGACCGCCTCGAATTGAGAGAGCGTCGATAGGTCGGGGAGCGCCTTGAGATCCGGTAAGGCCAGTGGAGGCACCGGGAACTCCTGCTCGCCGTAGACGTGTAGCGTCGCCCGGCTGCTGACCAGCACCCGCAGGCCGGGGCTAGCCTCCAGCAGCTCGGTGGCGATCGGTGCTGCCGAGAGCAGCTGTTCGAAGTTATCGAGCACGAGCAGTGTCCGTTTGTCATGAAGGTGCTCGACCAGCGCATCGATTGGGCGCCGCCGCCCCGTCGTCGAGATGGACAGCGCCTGCGCGATCGCGGACGGCACCAGCTCAGGATCCTGGACCGCGCTCAGTGGCACGAAATAGACCCCGTCCGGGAACTGGTCGAGGACCCCGGCAGCGATTTGGAGGCTGAGGCGCGTCTTCCCAGTGCCGCCCGGACCAGTCAGTGTCAACAATCGCGATCGCTCTAGCAGCTGCCGTGCCTCGCGAACCTGGTCGTCGCGGCCGATGAAGCTCGTCAACTGCGTCGGGAGGTTGTTCGGCGTCGCCTCCAGCGTCTTGAGCGCTGGAAACTCCGAGGGCAGGCCCTCCACGCTGAGTTGGAAAAGGCGCTCGGGCCGGGCCATGTCCTTGAGCCGATGCAGCCCCAGGTCTTTCAGCGTCAGTCCAGGCGGCAATGCGTGTTCGACGAGGGCTCGGGTGGTCTCCGAAACCAGGACCTGGCCGCCGTGGCCGGCGCTCGCCACGCGAGCCGCCCGATGG
>VBGO01000164.1:1717-8282 GCA_005882525.1 Chloroflexota bacterium | reverse complement strand
ACGCTCTCACCCGCGCCGAAGGACAGGGTATGGTCGAGTACGCTCTGATCCTGGTCCTGATCGCGGTCATCGTCATCGTGGTCCTGATCGTGCTGGGCAACCAGGTGCAGAACGTCTTCTGCAACATCTCCGGCGGACTCGGGACGTAACTGGGGCTGGGACTCCAGCCCTACCCGTGGGCCTCGTCGTCGACCGGTTCGACGTGGACAACTGCGTCGGTGACGATGGGCAGCTCTCGGCGGATCCGCTCCGAGACCGCGTGACCCACCTCGTGCGCCTGCGCCAGGGATAGCCTGCCGTCGACGTGCACCGAGACATCGAGCAGCACGTGCTTGCCGGCCTGGCGCGCCCGGAGGGCGTGATAGCCGTGGAGCTTCGGATCGCTCTCCAGGATCCGCTCGATGGCGGTCAGAGTCGGACGGTCGGGCATCGCGTCGAGCAGGACCTGGGTGGTGCGACGACCCTGTTCGATGGCCGTGGTTCCGATGATGGCAGCCACCGCAATCCCGGCCAGCGGGTCGGCGATCTGGAGACCGAAGACGGCGACCAGGGTGATGCCGGCCAGGACGGCCACGGATGCCCACAGATCCGAGGCGAAGTGGAGCGCGTCCGCCTCGAGCGCGGCGCTACCGCCGTGGGCGACGGCGATGCGGCGTAGGTATCGGCTCACCACGATATCGATCAGCATCGCGGCCAGCACGACGACGAAGGAGTACCAGGCCACCCGGACCGGCGCCGTCACCACCAGGCGGCGCACCGACTCGATCACAATCGCGACGCAGGTGGCGCCCAGCAGGAACATCTGGATCAGGCTCGAAATGTTCTCGGCTTTGGCATGGCCAAAGGCATGGTCCTCGTCGGCCGGCTTGGCCGCGGTCCGGATGCCGGCGTAGGCGAAGATGCTGGCCGAAAGATCCAGAAAGGAATGGGCCGCGTCGGCGAGGATCGCGACACTGCCGGTCAGCAGGCCGACCAGCAGCTTGGCCCCGATCAGCACGATGTTCACGAGGACCGAGTAGAGGGCCGCGCCGGCCTTCGTATCGGGCCGGATCGAGCCCGGCGCCTGCGCGTGCTCCATGGCGAGCACTATATGTAAGGTAGAGGGCCCGTGTCGAAGCCGCCTCCTGAACCGCGCTCGGCCATCAGCCGGATGCAACCCTACGAATGGGAGCCGCCCAGCGCCAGCATCGCCCGGCAGGCCGGCGTCCCGGAAGATCAGGTGGTTCGCTTCGATACCAATACCTTTCCCTGGCCGGGCGCCCGGCTCGATCGGCTGCCCCCCCAGCCCCTCAACGAGTATCCCGATACCAGCTACGCCACACTCACCGAAGCGATCGCCCAGTATGCCGATGTGCCGACCGACCGCATCACGGTCGGCGCCGGCGCGGACGAGATCCTCGACCTGATCGCCAAGGCCTACATCGAGGCTTCGGCCCGGGTCGTTATCTCTCGCCCCACCTATCCGATGTTCCGGATCCTGACCGAGATGTCGGGCGGCTCCATCGACGAGGTGATGGCGATCGACCTGCGCCTCGACCGGGCGGCGTTCCTCGAGCGCGCCCGCCACGCCCGCCTGACCTGGCTCTGCAATCCGAACAATCCGACCGGCGAGCTGCTGCCTGGTGATTTCGTGGAGGAGGTGGCATCCGCGACCGACGGCGTTCTGGTCGTTGACGAAGCCTACTTCGAAACATCGGGCGTCACCGCTCTACCGCTAATCGACCGAATACCGAACGTCGTCGTCGTTCGCAGCCTGAGCAAAGGCTTTGGGCTCGCCGGTGTGCGGGTCGGTTATGCGCTGGCGGGAGCGGCGATCAGCGAGGCGCTCCGACGGGTGCGACCGCCGGGCAGCATCAGCGTCGTGTCGGCCGCCCTTGGGGCTCAGGCGTTAGGCGATGGTGATGGTCTGCAGGAGCGGGTGCGGCAGATCAAAGACGAACGGACACGTCTGCATCGCGCATTGCTCGCGCTCGATCTCGAGGTCCGCGACTCGGCCGCCAACTTCCTGTTGGTGCGGACCGGCCGTTCGGCCGCGCCGACGCTCCTCCAACGTGGGCTGGTCGTCCGTACCTTCCCCACCACTTCGCCGCTGGCCCAGTACATCCGGGTGACGGTCCGCCGGCCGGAGGAGAATGATCGTCTGGTCGCGGCGCTGCAGGCAACCTAAGGGTAGGCGCGGGGCGAGCAGAAGTAGCGCCCACCGCTGAACACCCAGCCTCCGCCGAACCAGGTCCAGTGCAGCGTGAGGTCGCCAAAGCACGACTGGTTCGTCTGAGCGATCTGATAGGTGATCGAATAGTTGACCGCCCCGTTTCCCCAACGCGGCGACCCCAGGCTGTAGCTGCTGACGCCCTGGCTGAACAAGCCCTCGCCGGTGTTCCTCGCGCCCTCGACGACAAGTGGAGGGCGGCCGTAATAGGCGAACACAGCACAGAAGGCGAGCAGCAATGCCGTCGCAGCGGCCAGCCCGATGGCTCGGCGCCGCCGGACGTGGAGTGGAAGCGGCGGGCTGATCATGGCGGAGGCCGGGAGTACGAGCGTCCGCGCGAGCCGGTCGCCGAGCCGCTGATGCCGCTGCGAGGTCAACGTCAGGATGCCGCCCAGCAAATACAGGACGGGCAGCACGTCGAGCGGACGGGCGACGTTGCGCAGGATGGCGGCTTGCCGGGTGAGGCGCCGGCCTTCCAGGTCCGTCACCCGTAGGCCGGCGAGAAGTTTTCCGAGCGTGGCACCGAAGAGGCCTTCCAGCACGATGTAATAGGCGACCCAGAGTAGCGCCAGCCAGGGCCAGTCAACAGTGGTTTGCGTCGTGAACGACGTGAAGCCCCCGCTGATGATCGTGGTGGCGACGCCGCTGGTAACGTGCGCCACGCCGAAGGTGCCGTTGACGATCGCGTCCAGCAGCGAGATCACGAGGGTGTCGGCGACGAGGGCGAGGAGACGGCGAGGCAGCACTCGTCCGCTCGCGGCGGCAAGACTGATCGGGGCCGTTACCGGGGCCCCAGCCAGGCTCATGTCCGGTCAATTCTGACGTACGGGAACCTGTTTTGCTCGAGTCGCGACTAAGACGCTGGCCGTCCCTCCAGAGTTGCCTTCAGCCTGGGCCAATCCCGGTTTCCCGATACCGATGGTGTCATCTCCCGCCAAACCGCGCCGGATTGACTCTCCGGCGACCCGTCTGCACAATGACGCGGCCCCCATGCTTCCCTTACTGTCGCTCGCCTCGATCCTCACCACCGCCGGGTCCCTCCTGACCAGCCAGGTTGGTCTGGCAGGGTACACTCCCGGATCGACCGGCTACGACATCAGCTATCCACAGTGTGGGAGCACCTATCCAACCGGGGCGTTCGGCGTCGTCGGCGTCAACGGTGGGTACCCGTTCGTCCACTACAACCCCTGCCTGGCGGATGAATACGCGCATTCACCGCACGCCGCCCTCTACATCAATACTGGCTACGACCCGCTCTATACGCAGGTGGACGGCCGGCACACGACTCCGGAATGCCTGGCGCACTCGGCTCCAATCCACGGCGCCGCGGAGCAACAGGTCGCCTGGGCGGTGGGCTGCAGCGAGGCTTCCCGCTCGATGGCGTACGCGGCCTCCCAGGGGGTCGCCAGCCCGAGAGGATGGTGGCTCGACGTCGAGACCGAGAACAGTTGGTCATCGACGGACCTGAGCCTGAACCAGTACACGATCCAGGGTATCGTCGATACGCTCCATCGCCATTCGGCCGCGCCCATCGGCATCTACTCGACGGGTTCCCAGTGGCGCACCATCACGGGCGGCCTGCCGGTCCGGGGCGTCCGGGCGGATTGGGTCGCCACCGGAAGTTTCTCCGCGCGAGAGGCCCGCGCCCGCTGCGGTTCCGGCTTCTCCGGGGCACCCGTTTGGTTCGTGCAATACCTGCACGGCGGCTTCGACACCAACTACGTTTGCTGACCCTCCCCCACATGTAGGTAGACCCGCCGGCCCGAAAAACCGTACCCTTTCAACAGCTCAGTCCGTTGACCGAGCGGAGGGGAGGCCCCGGCGTGCCCGCCTCTCATCAAATTTCAATCTTGGATAGCGCATGATTCATACGAAGTGATGGCTGGTCAGGGCCCTGCAAGGCGTCGGCGTGCTTCCCGTTTGCATCCCGTGCGCCTGGCTGCCCTCACCGTGTTTTGCCTGATCCTGTCGGGGTTCGCCGGCGCGGCCGCCTACTTTTTTCCCGTCGTTGTGGCCGGCGTCGGACAGACCGGCCAGGTCGTGGTCGTCCCGCCCAGCCGGAGCTCCGGTGTCCAGGCCACACCGACGCCATCGGCGGCTCGCAGCGCTGCGTTCACGGTGCTGTTGCTCGGCTCCGACGACGACTCGAAGTTCCAGGCGGACCACGTGCTCACCCAATCGATGATTCTGGTGCGCGTCGAGCCGGCCACGAAGCACGTCACCATGCTGTCCATCCCACGCGACCTGTGGGTGCCGCTATCCACCGGGGGTCGAGCCAAGATCGATGCCGCCTATTCCTATGGCGGCGCCTCGGCCGCGATCGCCACCGTGGAGCGCAACTTCCACGTTCACGTCGACGAGTACGCGTGGATCGGGCTCAAGGGTTTGATCAAGCTGATCGACCAGCTCGGCGGGGTCGACGTCTTCGTGACGAATCCCGTGCTTGATGACTTCTACCCGGACGACATCGGCGGGGGCTATCTCTATGGCTACAAGCGGGTCGCCGTGCTGCCGGGTGCCCAGCACCTGGACGGCAGCCGCGCGCTGCAGTACGTCCGCTCGCGCCATAACGACATCAACGGCGACTTCGGACGTTCGGCCCGCCAGCAGCAGGTGCTGATTGGCATCAAGGCCAAGGCGAGCACGCTGAGCGCCGCCGACCTGCCAGACATTGTCGACGCCCTCAAAGGCGAGTTCAAAACTAGCATGGGGCTCGACCGGGTACGGAGCTTGCTCGGAGTGGCGAGTGGGTTCGATCTGGGCAACATCAAGCAAATCGTGCTCTACGTCCCGACCTACACGAGTTACGATCACGGGTCCGCATACGGCGGGCAGAGCGTCATCGTGCCGCACTGGAACCAGATTCTGCCGGTCGTGAAGGCAAACTTCCCATGATGCTGCGACGCATTGCGGCCATCCTCTTTCTGCCAATGATGTTCGCGTTCGGGTCAGGTGTCTATTTGTACCTCGGCACGATGAAAAGCAAGGTCGTCAAGGAGCACCCCCAGCTGCCCACGGTGACCAAGCCAAAGTTCGTGCTGCCGGGGACGATGTTCGTCGTCCAGCAAGGACGGCTGTTCAAGTTGAACGCCGGGAGTTTCACGGAAATCGGCCCAGCCGGCGATTGGTCACAGCCAACCCTGACGCCTGACCACACCCGGTTGATCGCTGTCTTGCGGGGGGCCCAGTCCAGCGATCTTTACCTGCTGGACCTGGCGGGCAACATCGTGAAGCGCCTGACCACTGACAATTCACGAGTTATCGAGGCCAATCACTGGGCCTTTTACCCGCGAGTGTCGCCGGACGGGGCGAACCTCTTTTACGCGTACGACAGCCCGAAGCACGTGACGGACGCACCCGGCGTGGATCTCACCATCTGGAGCATGCCGCTCAATGGAACGCAGCGCCAGGCGCACCCGCGCAGCGACCCCTACTGGTACAGCGGCGGCGATGTGAACCCGATCCCGCTGGCTGGGACCGGGCTCATCTTCGTCCGGCATTCGATCGATCCATCGACCGCCGTCCATTCACAGATTCTGTTTCAGAGCCGCGCTGGGGCGGTGGTCAAGCCGTTGACGACCCTCGCGGACAACTGCAGCCAGCCCGCGCTCTCGCCGGACGGCACCCAGCTTGCCATGATCTGCACCGGCGGCAAGCAGACCGCGAAGCTCGAGGTCGCCCCGTTCACCGGCAGCGCGCTGGGTCCGGCGAAGGTGCTGCTTGACGGTGGCCTGTACGCGGCGCCGGCGTGGTCACCCGACGGCACCGCGCTGGCCTATTTCGCCCCGGTCGGCGCGGCGGGCCATTTCCAGCTGTGGTGGCTGGCGCTCCCGGTCGTACCGAAGCCATCGGCGAGCGCCTCGGCGTCCGGCTCGGCCGCCGGCGTGTCCCCGTCCATCGCCGTGGCAACGCCCAAACCGTCGCCGCCGGTGGCCGTGCAGGTGACGCAGGGTGTCGATCTGAACGCGACCTCCCCTCCGGCCTGGTACTGATCGGTAGATAAACCTTTAACCGGATCTTCTTGATTTCTTCCACCGGGTCGCGTACAACGAGAGCCTAGCCAGACGTCGTTGGGCCCCCAACTGGGGAGGAGGGAAAGCTCATGAATTTACGCGCTCGAATTGTCGTGCCTGCTGCGCTCGCGTCGCTGCTGGCCCTCAGCGCTGTACCGGCGGCCGGTTCGCAACCTGACAAGACCGCCCTCGGCAAGATCAATCACATCGTCGTGATCTACCAGGAGAACCACAGCTTCGACAACCTCTACGGCACCTGGGAGCGGGTCAACAACCTCAGCCAGGCTGCGGCCGCCAACAAGCTACAGGTGAACCAGGGCGGCGCTGCCTATACCTGTCTGCT
>VBGO01000164.1:0-1690 GCA_005882525.1 Chloroflexota bacterium | reverse complement strand
CACCAGTCACTTCTTCAATATGCCATTCACGATTGATCCCTATGCGCCGAATAATGTCGCGACCCGTGACCTGGTCCACCGTTACTACCAGGAGCAATACCAGCTCAATGGCGGCAAGCAGAATCGCTACGTCACAGGCAGCGATGCGGTAGGTCTCACGATGGGTGTCTACAATACGGCCGACCTGCCTATCTATCAGTACCTGCACCAGGCCGGGCATCCCCAGTACGCGATTGCGGACAAGTTCTTCCAGGCGGCATTCGGCGGTTCGTTCTTGAATCACCAATGGCTGGCCGCAGCTGCCACGCCAATCTGGCGTGGTCCGAATGACAGTCCGGCAGTTAACGACGGGTCTTCGTCCGACCTTCACTCCGTCGTCGACGACAACGGGATGCCGAACAACTATCCGCTCTACACCTCGCCCTGGGGCCTGAACAGTTCTCCAACGGGGCCGAAGGACGGCGCCCTAACGGCGTCGTGCGAGCCGGCCGCTTCTCGGCCGAAAACGCCCCCGGGGGTCGTGTGTGGAGACCGTGCCGTCAATACCATTCAGCCGCAGAACCAGCCATACTTTCCGGGAACGGGCATTGAGAAGCGGCTTCCCGCTCTGACAGCGCCGAATATCGGTGACGAGCTCAGCGGTGGCAGTGTCGGTTGGGCCTGGTATGCGGGCGGCTGGTCAAACGCCGCCGGAAATGTCGGTGCTCCAGGTTGGAGCAATGGGAAAAAGCCCACCAAGACAGGGGGCTGCCCGGATTCCAATGCCTTTGCCACCGCGGTCTGGCCGAACTGCCCGGACAAGCTGTTCCAATTCCACCATCAGCCGTTCAACTACTTCGCGAACTATGCTCCTGGCACAGACGCGCGGGCAGCTCACCTTCGTGATGAGCAAGAGTTCCTCAATGACGCGAGTTCCTCGACCGCGATCACATGCAACCTGAAGCCCGTGAGCTTCATTAAGCCGATCGGCGCGGAAAACGAGCACCCCGGTTACACCAACGAGGCCGAAGGCAGCAGGCACCTGGTCAACTTGATCAAGGCCGTTCAAGGCAGCGCCTGCAAGAACGACACGTTGATCGTGGCCACCTACGACGAGTTCGGCGGCTTCTGGGATCATGTGACACCTCCGGGCCAGGGTGGTACGGGTGGCACGGCCGATCAGTGGGGCCCCGGCACGCGGATCCCGACGTTGATGGTCTCGCCGTTCCTGAATGGCGACTTCGTCGTCGATCACGTCCCGCATGACACGACCTCGATCCTGGCGACGATCGAGCATCGATTTGGCTTGGCTCCGCTAAGCACCCGAGACGCTTCGGTTCGAGACCTTTCGTCGGTCTACAAGGCCCAGTAAGCCAACAAAACGGAACAGGGGCCGGTCCGGTCCGGCCCCTGTTCCTTGCCTGGCGGTAGACTCCCTGCGGATGGCAGCCAGCGCGCGCTGGTCCGGTGACCGCTTTCACTTTGAGCTGAGCGATGATGGCGGCCACACCGCCATCTCCGATGAGAGCCCGCCACTCGGCGGCGGCGACGGCATGAGCCCGGCTAATCTGCTGCTCGCCGCGCTCTGTGCTTGCACAGGCATCACAGCGGTGTCGCTCCTGCGGAAGATGAAGCAGCCGCTGACTGCGCTAACTGTTCGCGCGGACGGCGACCGTCAGAAAGATTGGCCGAAGGCATTCACCGAGATCCG
>VBGO01000029.1 GCA_005882525.1 Chloroflexota bacterium | reverse complement strand
GACGGCGGCATTGCTGGCACAGGCCGGGGTAGCCGCGATCGACGTCGCGGGACTGGGCGGCACCAGCTTCGCTCGGGTCGAGGCGCTCCGGCGCGAGCGGCCCGAGGAGGTCGAGCTGGCGCTCGCCTTCTCCGAATGGGGCATCCCGACCGCGGAGGCGCTGGTCGCCACCCACAAGGTGGCGCCCCACTTGCCGCTGATCGCCAGCGGCGGACTGCGGCACGGGCTCGACGCGGCGAAGGCGATCGGACTCGGCGCGGATCTGACCGGCTTCGCCCACGCCGTCCTCGCCGCCGCGGCCGAAGGCGAAGAGTCCGTGCGCCGGCTGCTCGACGGTTTCGCCTGGCAGCTGCGGGTGGCGATGTTCTGCGCCGGCGCGCCGACCATCGCCGCGCTCAAGAGCAACCCGCCGACGGACGTCCGTTGACACGCTCGCCTTTCCACACCGGGGCTCGCTGATGAAAAGCAAGACCTTCGCCAGCCGCACCGATCGCCTGCAGGCGATGAACCAGGCGCTCGACCGGGACCTGGCGCGCCTCTCGCAGCGAGCCGGCTCGAGCCAGAGCGCATTGCTGACCGAGATGGTCCAGTACCACCTCGGCCTGCGCAAGGCCGGCGAACGCCCCGGCAAGCGCCTCCGGGCGAACATCGCCCTGCTTACCTGCGAGGCGTTCGGACGACGGTATGCCGATGCGCTGTGGGCGGCGGTCGCCGTCGAGCTGGTGCACAATTTCTCGCTGGTCTTCGACGACGTCCAGGACCATGATGAGTTGCGCCGCGGCCGGCCGTCGGTCTGGAAAGTCTGGGGTCAGGGTCAGGCGATCAACGCCGGGGCGGCGCTGCAGGCGCTGGTGACCCGCGCCGTCGTCGACCTGCTGCCCGCCCGATATACCGACCGCACCCGGCCCGCGCTCTCCTTGCTCACCGAGGCGATGCTCGCCCTTTGCCGCGGCCAGGTGATCGACCTGCAGTTCGAGCAACGCGTCGATGTCTCGGTCGATGAGTACATGGAGATGGTCGGCCTCAAGACGGCGGCGCTCTTCGAGTGCGCCGCCCGGCTGGGCGGGCTGGCGGCCGGCGTCGGCGATGCCTCGCTCGACCGGGCGGGCAAGTTCGGCTACCACCTCGGCGTCGCATTCCAGGTGATCGACGACATGCTCGGTGTCTGGGGGACGACCTCACAGACCGGGAAGCCGGTCGGCAGCGACCTGAAGAACGGCAAGAAGACGCTGCCCACCCTGGTCGCGCTGCGAGGCGGCGCCGCCGGCAACCGGCGGGTTCTTCGGTCGCTCCTCACACGCGCCCGGTTCAGCGCCGCGGAGATGGAGACGGCGCGCGCCATCATCACCCAGTCGAGCGCAGAGGCCATCTGCCGCCGGCAGGCGGCCGAGCACCTGGCAGAGGCCCGCCTGCAGCTCTTCGGCATGACCGATCGTCCCAACTGGGCCGTCCGCGCCCTGGCTGAGATGGTCACCACCCTGGAGTCCGGACTGGTTTAGCGGCGTGAGCTACGTTCGGAGGGACCGCCCGTGCGGCGCGGCTGGCACAATGGTGGGAGGAGGATGGGGTCAGCGGCTATGCCGGCGCATACCCCGAGGGTCGTGACTTTGGGTACTTCTCGTGGTTCTCGCGATCGGGCAGCCGTCCGCGCGGGGTCCGGCCATGGCGCCCAGCGAGATCCTCGGCGCGGCTGCGTCGGCCGACAACCAGGCCTTGCAGGGTAAGGTCTACGTCGCCCTCGGCGACAGCATCAGCGCCGGCCGCTTCGCGACGGCGCCAAACGACACGTTTCCGGCGCTGGTGGCCGAGAAGCTGGGGATGAACCTCGACCTGGTGGCGCGCAGCGGGGCCCGGGCCGGCTGGGGGCTTACCGAACTCAATGTGGTGGCCGCGGCGCACCCGGCTCTGGTCACCATCGAGCTCGGGACCAACGATGCGGGTTTCTTCACGCCCGCCGACCTGTTCGCGGCCCAGTACGAGTCCATCGTGAGCCGCGTGTCCGGCCCGCATACGCGCGTGATCTGCATCGGCAGCTGGCTCCCGGCCGCCGGCGTCGACGCCATCATCGCGCAGACCTGCCAGCGGCACGACGCGATCTACGTCAGCCTGGAGGGCTTTTATGGCGTCAACGATTTTCACGCCCTGGACGGTGGCTCGAGCTACCTGGGCCGCACCGATTGGTTCCACCCGGGCGACCAGGGCCATGCGGCCATTGCCGCGGCCGTCGTCTCGGCGCTGGGCGCCGGGCCGCCGCCGGTGGTCGGTCCGCTGCCGCCGGCGCCGCGGATCCCCGACGTGATCCGCACCCACCCCCACTAGACGCCGGGCGTCAGGCGTCGAGGATGTCGCCGATCTTCAGCGCCAGGTGCAGCCCCAGCCGGACTTCGGCGTCGCGGAGGTCGACACCGAGCAGATCTTCGATCCGGCCGAGTCGATAGAGCACCGTGTTGCGATGGAGGTGCAGGCGCGCGGCGGCGTCCGTCGGACTGCCGTTGGTGGCCAGGTAGGCGCCGAGTGTCTGCAGCAGGACGCCGCCACGGTCCTTGGCCCGCAGCCGCGTCAGCGCATCGTCCCGAAACGCGCGCAACTCGGGCAGCGGTTGGAGGGCGTAGAGCAGACGGTAGAGGCCCAGATCCTTGAACGCGGTGGCGCTATCCGCACCGAAGAGGCGGCGACCCATGCTCAGGGCTTGCTCGGCCTCGCGGGCGCTGCTCGCGATTTCGGCGGTGCCGGTGCGGACCGCGGCGTAGCCGAGCGCGACCGGGGCGGTCACGGCCGTGCGTGCGGCGCGATGCAGCTGGTCGATCAGCGACCGAGGTTCGAGCGCGCGCCGGCCCGCCAGGCTGACCACGGCCAGGGTCGTGTCGCCTCGGCCTCGGACCAGCGCACTGCTCCGCATGGTGGCGAGCAGGCGCTCCCAGGCCAGCCGGATTTTTGGAGCCCGGTCCGGCTCGGCCGACTCGGCCGCGATCACCAGGTACGGCGCATCGACGTCGAAGCCCTTGCGCTTGGCCCGTTCGCGAGCCGCCTGATGGGAGCCAGGACGCCCGGCGGTCAGCACGTCGAGCAGTTCCTCCTCGACCTCGTCGCGGGCGTCGCGGGCGGCGTGGGCGCGAACCAGTTCGATGGCGCAGGCGTGCGCCGCCCGTCCGACCGCCAGCCGGTGCAGCTCGCCGAGCTCGCCCTCCGAGCCCAGCAAAGACAGGAATCCGGCGATGCTCCCCTGCACCAGGATGGGGGCGATCAGGCGAGCCTGTCCGTTGAGCAGCGGCCGCAGCGCAACCGGCGGATCGAAGGCACTGAGCGGGACCTCCCGCAACCACTCCTCCAGCGCCCCTCGCTCGGCGGCAATCGCCGCCGCCGTGCTTTCCGGCAGCCGGCCGCCGGCGCCGACGTAATCCACCCCCGAGTCCCGCTCCAGCACCACGGGAACGCCGGTCAACTCCTGGAGCCGGGTCAGCAGCGCCGGCAGCCCGCGCCCCGCCAGCGCCAGCTCGCTCAGCTGGCGGTGCAGGTCCTGCGCTCGCTCGTGCAGCTCGGCGCGCCGGTCGACGATATAGCGCAGCACCTGCTGCTCGACCTGGTCCAGCGGCAGCGCGGCGGGCAGCGCGAACAAGGGCAGCCCGTGCGTATCCGCAACGCGGCGGGCCTCGGCCGACACCCGCCCCAGGACCGCCGCCCCGGCCACCCCCTGGCCGGCCAGCGATTCGAGCAGGCGGGCGAGCGTGAGCCGCGAGTCAACCGCCGTGAGCACCTGTGGGTTGATCAGGAGCAACTCGCCGCCGCGAAGCGGGGTGAGGGCGGGCGACCGGGCGCGCAGCGCCGTGCACCAGACCACCTCGCGGTGCCGGCCGGCCGCTCCGGCGACGAGCTGGCTCTCCTGGGGTAGGGCGCCGTGCCATACGTCCTCGATGGTGACGTGGGGATGCGCGGGGGCGGCGGGTTTGTGCGGGGACATCTTCGTGCGCCGCGCCCGAAGGCGACGCGACGAGCGGTATTATCCCACAGCGGTCGACCCGCGCTTCAGTCGCGGCGCACAATTTCGAGGGAACAACCCCCGGCGGGGGAGGTCAGGCTGGGGCGTGGCCCGTCAGGCGGAGCGGATGCGCCGCCGGGTCGGTCCCACCGGCTTCTTGGTGGGCCGCGCCCGTTCCTTCGCGGGCGTCTTCTTCGAGCCGTTGCCCGTCGCGGCGCCGGCCTTTGCCGGCCCCTTCCAGAGGGACTCGAGGTCGTAGTACGAGCGCTCGCCCGGAAGGAAGACGTGCACGATGACGCTGGCATAGTCGAGCACGACCCAGGATCCCTCCTGGTAGCCGGCGGTGCGCAGCGGCACGATGCCCTTCGCCTTGCCCGCTTCGACGATCGAATCGGTGATGGCCCGCACCTGGCGGTCGGTGTCGCCCTCGCAGATCACGAAGTAGTCCGCGATCGAGCTTTTCTCCCGCAGGTCGATCCGAACGATGCCCCGAGCCTTCTTGTCCGCAGCGGCATCCGCGATGAGCCGGCTGAGCTGAAGTGGGGTCACCGCCCTAATTATCCCAGTCTGGCCGGGACCCGGCGTCAGCCACGGTAGAGGTCGTGGGTTCGGATGTAATCAGCGACCGGGGCCGGCACCAGGTCGTCGATCGGGGCCCCGCGCGCCAGGCGATCGCGGACCTGGTGGGCGGCGACCGCCGGTGTGTCGAGGTGGACGATCCGGCTGCGGGCGGGCGCAAAGCCCAACTCGTGCAGTGTCTGCGGCGCCAGCGTGGTCTCCGGCCGGTTGAAGATGACAAAGCTCGCCTCATCGAGCAGCGCATCCGCGTCCCGCCAGCTGCGGATCTGCAGTGCGACATCGGAGCCAAGCAGAAGCGTGAATCGCCGTCCCGGAAAGTCTCGCGCGAGCTGGCGGATGGTATCGATGGTGTAGGAAATGCCGCCCCGGTCCACCTCGATGCGTGACGGCACGAGCCCATCAAGGCCGGCGACCGCGAGTTCCACCATCCGCATCCGGTCTTCGGCGCTGGCGGCCGGTGCCGCCGTCCGGTGCGGAGGATTCGCATTCGGCATCAGCCAGACCTCGTCGAGATTGGCGACGCCGCGCAGCTGACGGGCTGCCGCGAGGTGGCCGTTGTGCAGCGGGTCGAAGGTCCCGCCCATGATCCCGATCACCGCGCCCGGTGCGGGCATCAGACCCTCAGCGCTCCGGGTCGTAGAGAAACTCCACACCGGAAATCCGCACCGTTTCTCCGCCGCGGGCGCCGTGGCGCGCGAGCGCATCGTTCAGTCCCCAGCGATCGAGCATCCGCTGGAAATGGGCCAAGCCTTCGGGATTGGTCATGTCGGTCATCGCCAGCAGCCGTTCGAGCTGGTTGCCGGAGACCCGATATCCACCCTCGACCGGCTCGATCGTAAAGGGCTCGGCTGAGGTCGGACCCCGATAGACCTTGAGGGCGGGCAACGGTTCCGGCGCCTCCCCCTTGCGGCGCTCGAGCATACGCTCCGCGGCCCACAGCAGGTCCTGGACGCCGTCGCCGGTCGCCGCCGAAATCGGAAACGTGCGTCGTCGCAGTTTCACCAGGCGTTGGCGGAAGGCGAGTACCTCGGAGGTATCCGCCACGGCATCCATCTTGTTGAGTGCAATCAGGTGCGGCCGGCGGGCCAGCGTGGCGCTGTACTTCTTGAGCTCGTTGCGCACTTGCTGGTAGTCGTTCCAGAGTTTGTTCCGGTCGCCGGCGGCGGCATCGATGACATGGATCAGCACCCGGGTCCGGTCCACGTGGCGGAGGAATTGCAGCCCCAGGCCCGCGCCGGCATGCGCGCCCTCGATCAGCCCGGGAAGGTCCGCCATCACGAAGCTGGCGTCCTCGGCCATCTCGACGACGCCGAGCACCGGTTCCAGGGTGGTGAAGGGATAGTCGGCGATCTTCGGCCGGGCGGCGCTGGCGGCGGCCAGGAGCGTCGACTTCCCGGCATTGGGCAGGCCGAGCAGGCCGACATCCGCGATCAGCTTGAGCTCCAGCCAGAGCCAGCGGGATTCGCCCGGCTCGCCCAGCTCCGCGAATCGCGGCGTCTGCCGGGTCGAGGTCTTGAAGCTGGCGTTGCCGCGGCCGCCGCGGCCGCCGCGCGCCACCACCATCCGCTGCCCCCTGGCGACCAGGTCGGCGAGCGTCTGCCCCTCCTCGTCCTTGACCAGGGTCCCGGGCGGAACCTGGAGCACGACGTCGGCCGCGTCCTTGCCGTGGCGCCGGCTGCCGCCGCCACGCCCGCCGCCGCGGGCCGGAAAGTGATGCCGGTAGCGGTAATCCTGGAGCGAGTTGAGCTGGTTCGAGACTTCGAGGATCACGTTGCCGCCCCGGCCGCCGTTCCCGCCGTCGGGGCCACCACGGGGGACGTACTTCTCACGGCGGAAGCTCAGGGCGCCGGCACCGCCGTCACCACCCTTGACGAAGATCTTGACCCGGTCGGTGAACAAAGCCTGACCAGCCCGGGCGGACCCGGGAGTGGCTGTGACCGGCTAGCTGGCGGCCGCCAGCACGGAGACTTTCTTGCGCCCGTGACCCGTCCGCTCGAAACGGACCACGCCGTCGATCAGGGCGAACAGCGTGTGATCGCGCCCCATACCGACGTTGGTCCCCGGGAAGATCGCCGTGCCACGCTGGCGAAGCAGGATGGTGCCGGCGTTCACCGCCTGGCCCGCGCCCGTCTTGATCCCCAGCCGCTGGCCGACGCTGTCGCGTCCGTTGCGTGAGCTGCCTGCGCCTTTCTTGTGTGCCATTGTGTTGTTACTCCTGCGTGGTCTTTGCGGGGGTGCCGGCCTTGCGGGCCCGGGTCGCGGGACGTGCGCTCGACGGCCGCTCGGCCGGGGCGGGCCGCTGGCTGGCTGCCGGCCGGTCGCCGGTGTTGCCCTCGGGCGCGCGAATGGCGCCGATCCGCAGCTCCGAGAGCTGCTGCCGATGCCCCGTCTTGCGCCGGTGGCGCTTGCGGGCCTCGAACTTGAAGACGATGATCTTGTCGCCCGACCGGTGCGAGACCACGGTCGCCTCGACCGCCGCACCCGATACAAACGGTGTGCCCACCATCGGCCCGCCATCGCCGCCCACCATCAGCACGGAATCGAGGCGCACGGTGTCGCCGACGTTGGCGGAGACGCGATCAACCACGATTCGATCACCTTCCGACACTCGAAACTGCTTTCCGCTGGTAGCAACGATGGCAAACATGGAGAAAGCGCCCCCGGGCGCGATTTCGTAGTCTATCACGGGACTGACTCGGGGCCCTTGTTGACGTGCGACTCGTAGAACTGGGTGATCGCGTTCTGGTCATAGCCGTCCAGAAACTGCACGTAATGCCAGGCCACCAGGGCGACCTTCTTGGTCATGCCCCGGCTATAAGGCGTCATCACGATCTTGACCTCGCGGTAGGTGGGATCCAGCGGCGCCAGCTTGTTGATGTAGTCCGAAAGCTGGTTCTTCAAGGTCGTGCACTCGGTGCCACTCGGGCAGTCGTAGAGGATGGCGATCCCACCGTGCTCGAGGTTGTGCACGAACTGGCCCTCGACCAGGGTGTCGATGGTTTTCCAGGGTACGGGGGCGCTGCCCGCGACCGAGTAGTGCGGGCCCGAGGTGGGCGGGTAGAACTTGTAGGTCCAGGCGGTCGACGGGTCGATG
Source organism: Chloroflexota bacterium (assembly GCA_005882525.1). GTDB lineage: Bacteria > Chloroflexota > Dormibacteria > CF-121 > CF-121 > CF-13. Next base: position 26,685 of record VBGO01000029.1, on the reverse strand, counting down.
TGCGACGGCGTGCCCTCATCGGCGACCTCCTGCCCCACCAGCGTGCTGACGGGCTGGAAGGTGAGCCGGCTGGCGTTCACTTGCTGGGCCTGGTGATTGAGGGCGACCGCGACCACGAAGATCGCGGCGGCCGCGGCGAGCAGGACCCCGCCGATGATGAACAGGTTGCGGCGATCCCGGGCGCGCTGCCGGGCCGCGGCCTGCTCCCGCTGTTGCTGCCGCATCGCCTTCATTTCCCGTTGAGTTCTCGACACCGGTCCTCATTCTCCCAAATGCGCTCGCCGGTAAAACCCGCGGTGAGGCGGCGCTAGCCCGCCGTCACGATGACGGGCGATTGGTCCGACCCGCCGGTGATCTGCGCGTTGCTGCTGTTGCCCGAGACCACGTTCGGGTGCGGCCCCAGTGCGGCGCCGTTGATCGTGGCCGTGAAGGTGATCACCAGCGTTGCCCCATTGAAGCCGCCCGCGGGGACGACGAACGGTCCCCACTGCGGAGTCGCCGAGCCGGCGGAGGGCTGCAGGCGCGAACCCGCATTCTTTCCGTTGATCACGATGCTGTTGGTCGACTGGTAGGCAAAGCCCTGCGGCAGCGTGTCGGTGACGGTGACCGCCTGCGCCGCGTCGGTGGCGGCGTTCTCCACCACGATCACGTAGGTGACGGTGCCGTTCTGGGCCGCGTAGGGCGCGGTGGGGGCGACCGTCATCGTGATCGGGACCCGGCTGCCTTTGCCGACCGCCACCGGCGCCGTGTTCCCGATCGTCTGGGCGGGGACGTCTCTGGTGCTGGTCACCGCGGCCGTCAGGTTGTATAGCCCGGGCACGACGCCCGCCAGGATCCGGGCCTGAAAGGTGAGCCGCAGCAACCCGGGCGCCCCGTTGCTCGCCCCTGGGATATCCCACGACGACCAGAGCGGAAGGAGACTGCTCGCGGGCGGGTCGACCGCGGTCACCCGGATGCTGTTGCCCTCATAGCCGGTCGTGGCGCTATAGAGGAAGCCCGGCGCCAGGCTCACCGAGACCGCCACGCCCTTGGCCACCGCCGAGCCAACGTTGGCGACCGAGATGATGTAGGTGGCCAGGCTACCGGTCGTCACCTGCCCGGTCGCCGCGGCGGCCGTCAGGGTGAGTGACGGTCGTGGCTCGATGACGAGCGCGACCGGGTCACCCGGGTCGATCTCCGTGACCGTCGAGGTGGTCAGCTTGACCTGGTTCTTGTAATCACCGGGGTTGAGCGCCACCTGCACCTTGAAGCTGATGACCAGGGCGCTCACGGTGTTGCCGTTCTCCGCCGGGATGGTCCAGGTCCCCCACGAGGGGTTGCCTTGTGCGGCCGGTTCGCTGGTCGCCGTGCGGATGGCGTTGCCTCCCAGGGTCGTCAACTCGTAGTAATGGAAACCCGCGGGCAGAATATCTTCGACGGTCACCCCGCGCGCCGGACCGGCGCCGGTGTTGCGGATCGAGAGGGTGATCCCGGTGAAGGCCCCCGGTGAGAGATGCCCCTTGTGGTCGGCGCCGCTCGGGGCATCGGTGCTCTGGGTGATGACCAACCGCGAGCCGGCGCTCGGACCGCAGGCACTCAGTGCCAGCGGCGCGAACAGCACCAGCAGGAGAAGGCTAGACCGGCCTGCGCCCCGGCGCGAGTCGCGCTGTCCGGCCGGGCGAGCGCCTGAGACGGTTCTGCGTATCTTTGGACTCATCCGGATTCTTCGCCGGAATTGAGATCCCGCATTCGCCCAGCAAACGGGTCAGCAGGCGCATCGGCATCCCAACGACGTTGTCGTAGGGCCCGCGGATCGATTTGACCAGCCGGCGGCCCTCGCCCTGTATAGCGTAGGCACCGGCCTTATCCTGCGCCTCACCGGTGCGCACGTAGGCCTCGATCACACGCGCCGAAAGTTCACGGATCGTGACATCGGTTCGGGAGATGCCGTGTGCCTCCCGCCCCGAGCGACCGTCGATGACATGCACCGCGGTGTAGACCTGGTGGGTCTGACCCGACAGCGAGCGCAGGAACGCGGCCGCCTGGCCCGGGTCGGCTGGCTTGCCATAGATGCGGCCACGGCGCACCACCTCCGTGTCGGCGGCGACGACCAGCGCTCCGGGGGCCCGCCTCGCCACGGCGCCGGCTTTCGCGGCGGCCGCCCAGGCGACGAAGCGTAGCGGTCCGAGCGGCATCGGCGGCCGCTCATCGATCCCCGGCGCCACGGCGCGAAACGCAAGCCCCGATCGCCTCAGGATCTCGATCCGACGCGGCGAGGTCGACGCCAGAACGATGGGCGGAACCGTTCCTTCCACGCGATCAGAGCCGCAGCATGCGCAGCAGCAGGGCCGGCGCCATGCCGCAGGCGATCGAGAGCGCCGGACCGATCCATCCGAGCGCCGAGCGAGGTCGCTCCGGTGACGGCGCCAGCGCGTGACGATCGAGCAGCGGCGCGAGCTGGAGCCCGGCGAGCAGGAGCGCCGCCAACAATCCGAGCGGCAGGCTGGCCTGCAGCGCGGCGATAACGGCGAAGGCCGCGCCGGCGAACGTCACCGCCGGCGGCCAGTTCGAGCGGGCCAGCAGCACCACCCGGCCGGCCCATCCCGATCGCGCCAGCGACGGGTCACTGATCCGCACCAGCGCCAGGTCGACGAGCAACAGCACCGCGGCCAGCTCGCCGAGGCCGAGGGGGTCATGCGCGCTGATCCCCAGCAGGAGCAGGCCGAGGAGCAGCTGGTCGCGGACGATGGCGGGCCGGCCGGGGTCGCCCAGGAGCCGGTTCAACAGCGTGCGCGCCGGCAGCAACACCGCGCCGGCCGCCGCGATCCACTCGAACCGCACCAGGTTGGCCGGGGTCACCGTCTCTACGGCCAGCATGATGAGAAAGCCGGTGGCGGGGAGGACGAGCACGCGGAGCATGCCCGGCCGGGCCGCCACCAACATCAGCACCAGCCCCACCGCGAGCGCCGCCGCCTGCACCCGCGCGCTCCAGGCCGGCGTCGCCAGCGACTGAAGCACCGGCGTGATGGCCAGCACCCCGAACCCGGTCCAGGCGAATCGTTCGCCAGCTTTCGCCAGCACGGTCGCCACCGCGATCAGCGCACCAAGCGCCGCCCAGCGGAGGCTGGGCGCCGTGGCGCTCACCGCCAGGACACCGAGTAGCGCTGCCCACTCGGAGCCCATGGGCGTCACCGCGATGCCGGCCACCAGCAGAACGGCGATGGCGAGCAGGACGATCCCACTGCTGTTGAGCGACAGGTCGAACAGGAAAATGCGGGCGATGGGCAGTCCGACCAGCGCGAGCAACGCCACCAGCGCAGCAAGCCCGAGCAGCAGCAGGCTGACTGGGGAGCGGAACCGGCCGGGCAGACGCCAGCCTTCGCCCGCCACCGGCATCAGCGCCATGGCGCCTGCAAGTCCGGCCGTCACCGGGCCGGCGGGGACGGCGGTGAGGATCACGGCCGCGGCCGCCGCGACCATCAGCACCTGGCCCTGGAGCCGTTCCGGTTGATCGACCGGGCTGGCGAACCAGGCGGCGCCCAGCGCGCCCAGGAACCAGGGCACCGCGCTCAGCAGGACCGGATTCTCGCCCACCGGCAGGCGCGACGCGAGGAAGATGGCGGCGACCAGCGCGGCCGCGATGGTGATCACCCGTCTGGTCAGTCCCTCGAAGCTGGAGTTGACGCGCTGGCCCGGACGGGGCAGCAGGAGGGTGGCGACGATCGGTCCAATCGCCCAGCTTCCAGAATTCACGTCCACCAGCACGACCAGCGACCAGCCGGTCGCGATGATGGCCCCGATGGTGGCGGCCTGGCGGCGCCGCCCGGCGCTGCCGTAGGCGACCAGCAGGCTGAGGGCCGACAGCACCGCCGGCAGGTAGATGATCATGGCCGCGTCAACACCATGCCGATCAGGGCCACGAAGGCACCCCAGACCACGAATCGGGTCCATGGCGGCGCCGCCCGCAACGGCCACGGGACCGCCAGCCGTGGAATCGCAAACCCGGGCCGGCGCGCCGCTGGCCACACCGGCAGCTTGAGACGCCACCACCATCCGGCCACGTAGACAAGCAGCGCCACCACCAGCGACACGATCAGCGAGGGCCAGGCGCCGGCTGCGGTGACGATCCCAAAGGGACTGGCGGAGATGCTGCCGCCGGGGACCAGCCGGACGGTCGCAGCAGCCGGCAGCACCAGGGGGCCGATCACCAGCATCGGAACGGCCGCGATCAGCAGCAGAGCGGCGGCCCAGGCGGTCCCGATATCCGGCCGGGCCGATCGGGGCCGGACCGCGCGGCTGAGCGCCGCGATCCCGGCCAGGACGACCGCGAGCCCCACCGGGACCATCCCGACGAGGAGTCCGCGGCTGCTCAGTGCGAGGCCTCCCAGCCAGAGGCCGATAAAGGCGAGGCTGCCGGGGATCATGGCGAGGTTCAGCAGCAGCAGCCCCTCGGCCGCCGATCCCGCCGGAAGCCGGACGTTGGCCAGGCCGGCGAGCGGGACCAGGAAAAGCCAGAGCCAGATGCAGGCGACCGTCAGCAGCGGATCGCTCCCGGCCGATAGCGCGAACGCCAGCGCCGCCTGCGCGACCAGCAACAACGCGGCCATTCGCGGCCCCGCCCGCTCGAACAGCGCGAGCGCCGCGAAGCCCAGCGCCAGCAGCGTGCCACCGGCGAACAGCCCGACCGCCGTCGCGCGGTCGGGGAGCCGGCCGCCCATCAGCGCCAGCAGCCGCATCAACAGGTAGCCGGCGGGCGCGACCCAGGCGATTGCCGGCTCGAACGCCAGCGGAGCCTGCGGCACAGGGGGGGCCAGCGCCAGCGCCCCGATCCGCACCACCACCGGCAGCAGCACGAGCAGGAAGGTGGGGAGGCCGAACGTGTCGGAGGGGACGCCGGAAAAGGCGCTGGTTCCGACCGATTGGATCGCGCTGGCGGCCGCCAGCAGCAGCCCGATGTCGGCGATCTGGACGCTGAGCCGAAGCCCGCGGCGGCGGGGTGCCGTCTCATCGAGCGCGCCGCTCCAGGCCAGCGTCAGCAGTTGCAGGGCGACGTAAACCAGGAGCAGGTTGTGCGCGAAGATCACCGCGCAGGCGGCGGCGCTGGTCAACAGCCACGAGAACCAGGGGTCGCGACGGTCGCCGCGCACCTGCTGCCGGCTGAGCATCAGCAAGGCGGCCGTGATCAAGGTGACGCTCGCGAAGGCCAGCGACAGCCCGTCGAGCCGGATCGCGAGATCGGCGTAGGGAAAGGTGGTCAGGTAGGGGACGTCGACGTGCTCGCCCGGCGACAGCCGGAGCAGCTCGATGAGCGCGATTACCCCGGCAATCCCGGTAGCCCCGGACGCGATCCAGCCGTTCACCCGCCGTCGCGGGCGGCGCTGCACCACGGCGGCCGCTCCCAGCAGGGCGATGAACGGGAGCAGCGCCTGCAGCGCGAGCGGCATAGCTAGGGGGTTAGCAGGTCAACGAGCCGCCGGGCGAGCGCGCTAACGCGCGATCCGCGGCGTCGGTACCGAACCCTGAAGAGGGACTTCTTCGGCGCAGTAGGGGCAGACAGTCCATCCCAGCTTGAGCTGCTTGTTGCACCGTGGGCAGAGTTTACTGAACTGCGTCTTGCAGTGCGGGCAGAGCACGTACTGGGAGTCGATCGGCTCGCCACAGCTGGGGCAGGGCCGCAGTTCGCGCGCCGGGCCGCCCGGTTCGGCCAGCGCCTGCGTCTCGAGCTCGAGCGCGCGGCGCTCCGCCATTGTCAGGGGTGGCCGGATGATCATGTAGATGAAGAGGCCGAAGATCGGCAACACCAGGGAGAGCCCGGTGGCGAAGACGTGAAAGAGCACGCTGTTGGAGCGCTCACGTGCATCGCGGAAGGCCCAGTAGGAGAGGCTGAGCCAGAACGCCAGCAGGTAAAAGATGACGATGAAGAGCAGTGGCTTTAACGACGAGAGATTCGGCAAGATGCCTCCTCAATCACAGAATTTTGTTTCCGCTACCTTACCCTACTTCGCCGGTTTCGCCCAATAGCGCCCGCAACCGGTCGGCGGCCTGGCGGGCCTGGACGAGCCGGGCCCGCTCACGCTCGACGACGGCGGCGGGGGCCTTTTGGGTGAAGTCGGCGTTCTTTAGCTTTCCCTCGATGACCTCGATCTCCTGCCGTTTCTTTTGCAGCTCGCCCCGAAGCCGCGGGGTGTCGGCTGTCCCGTTCGCGAGGATGCCGAGCCGCACCGTCGTCTGGCCCACCACCACCACCGACTGGGGCATCCCGTCGGGCAGTTTGCCATTGAGCTCGAGCTGCGCCAGGGTGGCCAGGTAACTGCGTCCGACCGGCTCAGACAGCAGGCGCCGCGGGGAGGTCACCTCAGCCGGCTGCCGGCGCGCCCTGGGATCCGACGCGTGACGCAGGTTGCGTACCGCGCGAACCACCTCGAGCAGATGCGCCATCTCGTCCATCAGCTGGCGGTCCTCAATCGTCTCGTCGGGGAGAGGCCAGGGCGCGTACATGATGGTCTCGCCCTCGTGCGGCAGCCGCTGCCAGAGCTCTTCGGTGACGAAGGGCATGATCGGATGGAGCAGGCGCAGGGTTGTCTCCAGCACATGGACCGCGACCGCCAGCGCCGTCGTCCTCGAGGGGTCGGCGGCCGGCAGCCGTGGCTTGATGAGCTCCAGGTAGTCGTCGGCAAACTCGTGCCAGGAAAACTCGTAGAGGGCGTCAATCGCCGGACCGAATTCGAAACGCTCGAATGATTCGCTGACCAGCCGGGTGACCGCGCTCAGCCGACCCAGGATCCAGGTATCCGCCGGCTCCAGGGTCGCCTCGTCGATCGGCGCCACCGACGCGCTCGCGGGCAGTTTCGTGACGAGGAGCCGGGTCGCGTTCCAGAGCTTGTTCGCGAAGAGCTGGTAAGACTTGATCTTCTCCTCGGAGAAGCGGATGTCCTGGCCGCCGGTGCCGAAATAGGCGCACCAGGCGCGGGTCGCGTCCGCGCCGTAGCGCTCGATCATGTCCAGCGGGTCGACCCCGGTGCCGAGGGACTTGCTCATCCGCCGGCCGTCGGGCGCCAGCACCGTGCCGTGGATCAAGACATCGGAAAAGGGCACGGTGTTGAGGAAGTGCAGGCTCATGAACACCATCCGGGCGACCCACAGGTAGAGGATGTCGCGGGCGGTGTCGAGCACCTGGGTCGGGTAGAAGCGGCGCAGGTCCGTGGTGTCCGCCGGCCACCCGAGCGTGACGAACGGCCACAGGGATGACGAGAACCAGGTATCGAGCACGTCCGGGTCCTGCGTCAGCTGCCGGTTGCCGCACTGTTCGCACTGCTCGGGGTCTGTGAGGTAGGCGACCGCGTGCCCGTTGACACAGGTCCAGACCGGGATCCGGTGCCCGAGCCAGAGCTGCCGCGAGATGTTCCAATCCCGGATGTTGCGCATCCAGCGCAGGTACTGCTCGCGCCACCGCTCCGGGTGGAAGCGGAGGTCGGCGCTCTCGGCCACCGCAATGGCCGGCTCGGCCAGCGGTTTCATCCGCACCCACCACTGGGCCGACACGATCGGCTCGATCACGGCGCCGCAGCGGTCACAGTGACCCACCGAGTGGCGGTACGGCTCGACTTTCTGCAGGGCGCCTTCCGCCCGCAACAGCTCGACGATCCGCTCGCGCGCCGCCGGCACCGGCAGCCGGTGCAGTGCCGGGACCGCCGCGATATCCATCCGGCCGTCCAGCGAAAGGATGCTGAGCACCGGCAGATGGTGCCGCTCGCCGATCTCGTAGTCGGTGGCATCGTGCCCGGGTGTGACCTTGACCGCGCCCGTCCCGAACTCCTGGTCGACCGCGTCGTCAGCCACGATCGGGACCCGCCGGTGGACGATCGGCAGCACCACGAACTTGCCGATCAGGTCCTTATAGCGCCAATCGTCCGGGTGGACGGCGACCCCGCTGTCGCCCACCATCGTCTCGGGGCGCGCCGTCGCGACCGAAATCACGCCGCCGCCGTCGACCGGGTAGTCGAGGTAGTAGAGATGGCCGTCCTCTTCCTCGTACTGCACTTCGAGGTCGGAGATCGCGCTCTGGTCACGCGGACACCAGTTGACGATCCGCGGACCACGGTAGATCAATCCCTCCTTCCACAGCTGGACGAAGACGTAGCGGATCGCCTCCACGTAGGCCGGATCCATGGTGAAGCGTATCCGCGACCAATCGGCGGAAAAGCCGAGGCGGCGCATCTGCTGCAGGATGGTGTGGCCGGTTTTGTCGTACCAGGTTTGCACCAGGCGGTCCCAGGCCTCCCGGCCGATCGCTTCTTTCGAGGACCCTTTCCTCGCCAGTTGCTTCTCCAGCACGTTCTGGGTCGCGATCGCCGCGTGGTCCGTGCCCGGCACCCACAGCGCGGCGTCCCCCAGCATCCGGTGCCACCGGATCAACACGTCCTGCAGCGTGTACATCGCATGGCCCATGTGCAGGTCGCCGGTGATGTTGGGCGGTGGCATGGAGATCGTGAACGTCTTGCCGGTCAGGCTCTCGCGCGCCTTGAAATAGCCGCGCTGCTCCCAGGCGTCGTACCAGCGCTGCTCGACGCTCTTCGGCTCGTACCGGGTCTCCATAGTGGCCACCTAGTTTACGGGCTTAGCGGCCTTCAGGCCGCCGCGCTTTCGCGCGAATGAGCGCCGCGCCGTATGCCGCTTGTGCGAGCACACGAGCGCACGTTGTTAAGCGCGAGTGCGCCGCAAGCGGCTGGACGGCGCATGGCGCGGTTTAGTCTCGCTACAGTGCCGGTGGGGCGGGCACGTCGGGTCGGGGCCGTTCGTCGGCGTTGGCGGCCGCCGGCTCCTCGATCCCGGCCGGTTCGGCGAGCTGGGGCACGGAGACTACCTCGGAGCGGGGTAGCAGCGCCTCGGCGATCACTTCGTCCATGCTGCTCGCGAACTTGAAGGTGAGCCGCTTGCGGATATCCGGCGGAATGTCGACCAGGTCCGGCTGATTGTCGGCCGGCAAGACGATGGTGCCGATGCCGATCCGGTGGGCCGCCAGGACCTTCTCCTTCAATCCGCCGATGGGCAGCACCCGCCCGCGTAGCGTGATCTCGCCGGTCAGGGCCACATCCGAGCGGATCGGACGGTGCGAGAGGGCCGAGATGATGGCCAACGCCATCGAGATGCCGGCCGAGGGGCCGTCCTTGGGGATGGCGCCCTTGGGAATGTGGATGTGCAGGTCCAATTTGTCGCGGAAATCGACGGGGATGCCGAGCGCCTCCGCATTCGACCGCGCGTAGGAGAGCGCGGCCCGGGCCGACTCCTGCATCACATCGCCCAGCTGACCGGTCAGGTTGAGGTTGCCCTTGCCCGGCATGGTGATCACCTCGATGGTGAGCAGCACGCCGCCGACCTCGGTCCAGGCGAGCCCATTGGCGACCCCGATCAGCGGCTCCGTATGCCCCTCGTCGGGCTTGTAGCGCGGCGGTCCGAGCAGGTCATCGAGCCGAGTCGGCCCGATCGTCATTCGGCGCGTCTTGCCCTTGACGACCTCGCGGGCGACCTTGCGGCAGACGCCGGCGATCGATCGCTCCAGGTTGCGGACCCCGGCCTCTGAGGTGTAGCGGCTGATCATCGTGGCGACCGCCGGCTTCGTGATCTCGATGTGCTTCTCGGTGAGGCCGTGCTCGCCGAGCTGCTTGGGGATCAGGAATTCGCGCGCGATCACCATCTTCTCCTCGGTCGTGTAGCCGGCCAGGTTGATCACCTCCATCCGGTCGAGCAGAGGACGGGGGATGGAGTAGTAGACGTTCGCAGTGGTGATGAAGAGGACTTCGGACAGGTCGAAGGGAATTTCCAGGTAGTGATCCGAGAAGTGCTTGTTCTGTTCCGGGTCGAGCACCTCCAGCATTGCCGAGGCGGGATCACCCCGGAAATCGGACGACATCTTGTCGATCTCATCGAGCAGGAAGACCGGGTTACGGGTGCCCGCCTCGCGCAAGCCCTTGATTATCCGCCCCGGCATCGAGCCAACGTAAGTCCGCCGGTGGCCCCGGATCTCGGCCTCATCGGAGACGCCGCCCAGCGAGACCCGGACGAATTTCCGTCCCAATGCCCGCGCGATCGAGCGACCGAGGCTAGTCTTCCCCACCCCGGGGGGACCGATGAAGCAGAGGATCGGCCCCTTGGGCGACTTCGTCAGCTGGCGGACGGCCAGGAACTCCAGGATGCGTTCCTTGATCTTTCGCAGGCCATGGTGATCTTCATCGAGCACCTTCTCGGCGGCACGCAGGTCGGTGACATCGTCGCTGGACGTGTGCCAGGGCAGGGAGACGACCAGGTCGATGTAGTTGTGCAGCACCGAGATCTCCGGCGAGCCGGAGGGCATCCGCTCCAGCCGGTCGATGTCCTTGAGCAGGCGCTCCTCGATCGCCTCGGCCAGCTCGAGCGCCCGGACGCGTTCGCGCAACTCGTCCATCTCGCTCAGGTGCGGCTCTTCCCCACTACCCAGCTCCTCCTGGATGACGCGCATCTGCTCTTTTAGGTAGAACTCCTTCTGCCGCCGGTCGATCTGCTGCCTGACCCGCTGCCGGATGGAACGGTCCATGTCTCGGATCTCGATCTCGCGCTGCAAGACGGTCGACAATTTCTCCAGCCGGTCGTTCATCTGGAACGTCTCCAGCACGTCCTGCTTGTCGGTCACGCCGATGCTCAGGTTGGCGGCGACGATGTCCGCCAGCCGGCCGGCATCTTCGACGCCGCGCACGGTCAGGTTGACCTCCGGCGGCACCTTCTTGTCGAGCTCGACGTAGCGGTCGAAGAGGTTGACCACGCCGCGCATCAATGCCTCCAGCTCCGGCGAGACGATGAAGTCCTCGTCCAGCATTGCCACTTCGACCCGGAGGTGCGGTTCGGTCTCGACGAAGCGTTCGATCACCGCTCGCGAGGTCCCCTCGATCAGCACCTTGATGGTGCTGTCCGGCAGCTTGAGCATCTGCACCACCTCACCGAGCACGCCGACCCGGTAGAGGTCTTCCTCCTTGGGGTCCTCGCAGTCGGCCCGGCGCTGGGTGCAGAGGAACACCTGCTTGCCGTGCGGCATCGCCGCCTCGAGGGCGTGGATCGATCGTTCGCGCCCGACATAGAGGGGAACGATCATGTGGGGAAAGAGAACGACGTTCTTGAGGGGGAGGAGCGGTATCTGAAGCGTGGCCGGCCCGCCGGTCACAGTCGACAAGATCGTCCTACGCCGTTTGCTCGGGCGCGATCTCCTCGAGCTCTTCTTCCGAGTACATCTCGGGCTCCATGCTGAGGTTGACCGATTTCTCCGTGATGACGCATCGTTTGACCTCCGGGCGTGACGGGACTTCGAACATGGAGTTCAGCAGGATGTCCTCGATGATGCTCTTCAGCCCGCGCGCCCCGGTGCCGCGCAGCAGCGCCTTCTTGGCGATCGCGGTCAGCGCGGCCGGCTCGAAGACCAGCTGGACGTCATCGAGCGCGAAGAACTTCTGGTATTGCTTGACGAAGGCGTTCTTTGGCTCGGTCAGGATCCGGATGATGTCCGATTCGTCGAGGTAGTCGAGGGTGACGCCGATCGGCAGCCGGCCCACGAATTCGGGGATCAGCCCGTACTTCAGCAGGTCCATGGGCTGGAGCTGCTTGAGGATCTTGGTGGTCTCCTTGGTCCGGTTGGCGTGGACCTCGGAGCCGAAGCCGATCTGCTTGTGGCCGATCCGGTGCTCGATGATCCGCTCCAGGCCGTCGAAGGCGCCGCCGCAGATGAAGAGGATGTTCGTCGTGTTGATCTGGATGAAGTCCTGGTGGGGGTGCTTACGGCCGCCCTGCGGCGGGACATTGGCGATGGTGCCCTCCAGGATCTTGAGCAGCGCCTGCTGCACACCCTCGCCCGAGACGTCCCTCGTGATCGAGGGGTTGTCCGATTTGCGCGCGATCTTGTCGATCTCGTCGATGTAGATGATGCCGCGCTCGGCGCGGGCGATGTCGAAGTCCGCCGCCTGGATCAGCCGGAGCAGGATATTCTCCACGTCCTCGCCGACGTAGCCGGCCTCGGTCAGCGAGGTGGCGTCGGCAATCGAGAAGGGGACGTCGATGATCTTGGCCAGCGTCTGCGCCAGCAACGTCTTGCCGCAGCCGGTCGGGCCGACCAGCAGCACGTTCGACTTCTGCAGTTCGACATCGCCCGCCATCTTGCTGTGGGCGATGCGCTTGTAGTGGTTGTACACGGCGACCGAGAGAACGCGCTTGGCGTGGTCCTGGCCGATGACGTACTGGTCGAGGGCCGCGTTGATCGTCTTCGGATTGGGGATCAGCCCGCCCTTGGTGCGCTTCTGCGAGGTGGTCTTGGTGTCCTCTTCGAGGACTTCCTGGCAGAGGTCGATGCATTGGTCGCAGATGTAGACCCCCGGACCGGCGACCAGCTTGCGCACCTGCGACTGGTCCTTCCCGCAGAACGAACAGCGCGTGTGGCGGCGGCGATCCTCGCGTTCGTTCATCGGGATGTCTTCGGTCCTTCGCGCTCCGGCTCGGGACGCGGCTCCGGCCGGGCGCTCCCGGCGGTGCTCAGCTCGAGGCGGCCGTCCTTGGCCGCGGCGGCGACGTCGCCCGGCCGGGCGGTGCTGAGGATGATGTCGTCGATGATGCCGTAGCCCTTAGCTTCTTCCGCGCTCATGAAGAAGTCGCGCTCGGTGTCGCGCTCGATCTTCTCGATCGGCTGGCCGGTATGGGTGGCCAGGATGTCATTGAGGGTCTTGCGAATGCGCAGGATCTCCTGGGCATGGATCTGGATATCGCTCGCCTGGCCCTGGAAGCCGCCCGACGGCTGATGGATCAGGATCCGGGTGTTGGGCAGCGCGAAGCGCATCCCCTTGGTGCCGCCGGCGAGCAGGACGGTCGCCATGCTGGCGGCCAGCCCCATGCAGACGGTCGAAACGCGCGGGCTGACGTAGCGCATGGTGTCGTAGATCGCCAGTCCGGCGGTGACGACACCGCCCGGGCTGTTGATATAGATGTTGATGTCCTTGTCTGGATCCTCAGAGGCGAGGAACAGCAGTTGCGCCATGACGACGTTGGCGACCTGGTCATCGATCGGCGTGCCGATGAAGATGATGCGGTCCTTGAGCAGCCGCGAGTAAATGTCGAAGGCACGCTCGCCTCGGTTGGTGGTCTCGATGACCATGGGGATGAGGGCTTCGGGACGTCGGCTGAGCCGTTCGAATGTCATGAGTGGCTCTCCTGTCGTCATTATAGGGTTCAATTCTTACAATCCAGTCTTCCGCGTACTCACTTTTGAATACGCATCGTTGGTCAGCGTTCCTTCTTTTGCCGCGTCCGCCGCTCTCCCCCCGACGCCGACTTCCCCGCGCTCGCCAGCTCTTTCGCTGCTTGAGGCGGCTCCATTGTATCCGATGAATCTGACGGTTCCGGGGCGGCCATGCTACTCAAATAGTCAATGGTCTTTCGCATCAAAAGCTGCTGCCGAAAGTAGGCCCGCACCGGGTCGGCGGTGCGGAGGTCCTCGTGCCGGTGGCCGGCGTGATCATCCTCGGCCAGGGCGTTGGTGACCGCCTCTTGAACCTCCGCATCGGAGACCGTCACTCCTTCGCGCTCGGCTACCGCCTCCAGAGCTAGCTCGAGCCGAACCTTCTGTACCGCCTGAGGGCGCTGCTCCGCCTTGAGGACGTCCAGCGAAGTGTTGGTGTACTCGAGATACCGGTCCATCTTCACGCCCTGTTCCTGCAGGCGGAGCTCGAGCTCCCGCACCCGGCGTGAGACTTCGCGCTCGATGAGCGCCTCGGGGACTTCCACTTCCATCCGCTCGTCAAGAGCCTTGAGCACCTCGTTCTCGAAACGCTGCTCGTCGGCCACGTGGGCCGCTTCCTGGAGCTCGTCGCGAACTTCCTGGCGCAGCTCCGCCAGCGTCTGGCCACGTCCCACCTGCTGGGCCAGGTCGTCATCCAACCCGGGTAGCCGGCGTTCCTTGATCGACTTCACGGTGATGCGAAAGACCACGTCCGACCCGGCCAGATCCTTCTTCGGATAGTCGGCTGGCAGCGTCAGCCGGATGTCGCGGGTCTCATTCAGGGCCTGGCCAATCAGGCCTTCGGCCAGCCCGTTGATCAGGCGGTCCTTATCGACCTCGAGCTGGGCGTCGGTCTGGCTCTCGCCGATCAGCAGCGCGCCGGACTTGAGGATGTGGGTGTCGACCGTCAGAAAATCGCCGGCCTGCACCGGCCGCTCGACGGCGTGCAGCTCAGCGAAGCGCGCCCGCAACCGCTCGATCGCCTCATCGACGTCGGTCTCGCCCATCTCGGTCCGCGGCCGCGGGACCCTGATGTCCTTGTAGTCCTTGAGTGTGATCTCCGGCTTGATCGACACCGTCGCCGTGAATTTCATCGGCTGGCCGCGGTCGAACTGCTGGACCTCGACGCGCGGCACGTCGATCGGATCGAGCCCGGCTTCATCGAGCGCCGAGTTGTAGGCGGTGGGAAGGATCAAGTCAAGGGCCTCCTGGCGCAGGGTGGGCCAGCCGATCTCGCGCTCGACCATGGGTCGGGGCGCCTTGCCGGGCCGGAAGCCGGCGATGCGGACGCGCGGCGCCAGCCGGCTGTAGGCCTGCTCGATCGATCTTAAGACCTGGTCGGCATCGATCTCGACCGACAAAATGACCTGCGAGCCCGGCTTGCGCTCGGTCTCGACCTTCACGGCTGCCACGCTGACTTACGCTACCAGTTCGCCGAAAAGTCGCACACGGCCGAGTGGACGGGCGTAGAGGCAACTCCCCACCCTAATCTCGCTGAGCAAGCCCAATTCTAAGAAGCGTTGCGTTCCAGCGTGGAGTTCATTGACACGTCGCGGCTCTAGCTCGACATCCTTGAAAAGCTGGTCCCGCCCTTGCCAAATCGTCCAAGCGTGACGTCCTGGATACAGTCTGCGGCCGATCCCTCTGCATCGGCGCGAACACGGCGGTTTACGGGATGATGCTACGGGATGAGCGGCCCCAGTCCGTCCAATCGGGTAACGAAGTCTCGCTAACTCCCGGGGTGTGGACAGCTCTCACGTCGCTGCCGTCGGGTTCCATGATGAACAGCCCCGGCGCCGAGAAGACAATCTTATCGCCGGCTGGCGACCACGCCGGTGTGTACGCACGGTCGCGCGTCAACCTGCGCACGGCCGAGCCATCGGGGCGCATCACATAGATGTCCGTGTAGTTGTCCGGATGGTCGCGGTGCGACGTGAATAGGATAGAGCGGCCGTCGGGCGACCAGTCCACCTGCCACCCCTCGCCAGCACGAGACAGGTCCTCGACCTTCGAGCCGTCGGCCTGCGCGATGTACATCACGTGGTCCCCCGTGAGATTCGAGTTGAAGGCGATCCGGGACCCGTCGGGGGACCACGACGGATACTCGCCGCCCTCGGTGTGAGGCAGGACCCGGAGGCCCGTCCCGTCCGGTCTTATCACCGAGAGCCCTGCGGGCCCGGCGAAAGCGATCACCGATCCGTCAGGCGACCAGGCTGGCGATAGGCCTGCGGCCAGTCGCCGCTGATCCCTGCCGTCGGCGTTCATTACCCAGATCTCCGGCTCGCCGCTTCGTTCGGATCGGAACGCGATCTGGGTGCCGTCGAGAGACCACGACGGGTCGAAGTCGGGTCCGGGGGAGTGAGTGAGCCGCGCCAGGTGCGTGCCGTCGGCGTCGATCGCCCACACGTCGTCGTGGTTGTCGAACGCGATTCGCCCGTAGAGCGAGGACCGATCTCCGCCGGTCGGCCCCGGCGCGTCAGACGCTGCCGTGGACGGAGACGGGCGAGCCTCCGACTGCTCCCGATCGAACGCCCCGATGCACGCCCCCAGTACGAGAGGCCCCGCCAGAGCCACCGAGAGGATGCGGCCCGTCCTCATTTCGTTTATACATCCTGGCCGGCCCGGCGGTTCCCGGTCGATCGATGGCAATCCGCCCTGTCAAAGGACCTGGTCAGCGTGCGGGCGAAGGGACTCGAACCCCCATGGCTTGCGCCACACGGTCCTAAGCCGTGCGCCTGTACCAATTCGGCTACGCCCGCAACGCTGACATGAATATATAGCGACGTAACATGCTGCGGTGGCTCTTACCATCGGCCCTGCGGTTCGCGATGCGCTCGCCTCCGGCGGATCGGTGGTGGCGCTTGAGTCAGCGGTCATTACGCACGGCCTGCCTCGGCCCGCCGCCCTGGAGGCGGTCCGCCGGCAGTGGGAAGCGTGCGAGAAGGCCAGCACCACCCCGGCTGTGGTCGCCGTGTTCGACGGCCAGTTGCGTGTTGGCCTCCGCCTCGACGAATGCGCCGTTCTCGCCGGGCGGGCTGATGCTGTCAAGGTGTCGCCGTGGAACCTGGCGGCCGCCATGGTGCGCCCCGGGTTTGGCGGCACCACCGTCGCAGCAACCATCATCGCGGCATCGAAGGCCGGCATTCGTGTCATCAGTACCGGCGGCATCGGCGGGGTTCACCCGGGCGACGGCCAGGATGTCTCCGCCGACCTGACCGAGCTGAGCCGCCGCCCGGTCGCGGTCGTCTGCGCCGGGCCCAAGTCCACCCTGAACGCCGTCGCCACCCTCGAGCGGTTGGAAACGCTCGGCGTCCCGGTGATCGGCTGGCGGTCGGGGCTGCTCGCGGGGTTCCTGGCCACCTCCGCCGGCCTGCGCCTACCGATGCGGGCCGACAGCGTCGAGGAACTGGCCGGGCTGCTTCGCCGGCACTGGGACCTGGGCGGCGCCGGGGTGGTCGTCAGCCAGTCACTACCCGGTGACCTTGCCCTGCCCCTCTCCGAGCTGACCGCCGAGCAGGCCGGGGCGGAGCGCGGACCCGGGCGAACGCCCGCCGAGCTCGCTCGCCTGCAGGCCCGACTCGGCGATCGAGTCATCCAGGCCAACACCAGTCTGCTCGAACGCAATGCCGTCCTCGCGGCCGGCCTGGCCGCCGCGCTGGTTCCCCATGGCTGACACGCCTCCGACTGAGGAGCAGCTTCGGCGGCTGAAGAATACGGTGATGGGCGTCGGCTATCGCCTGTCCGAGCTGGCCCGATCCGGCGAGCTGCACGCCGGCGCCGCGACCGAGCTTGCCTCGATTACCCGCGAGCTGAACGAGGCGGTCGGACGGTTAGAGCGGCTGCTGGCCGCCCTCCATCGCGACCGGTAGCGGATCCGGCTGGAGGGCGCGGAAGACGGCGCCGGCTGCCGCGATGGCGATGATCAGGCAGGCCGCCGCGGCGGTGAACAGCCCGATCACGATCAAGGGGGCGGTGTTGTGGCCGACGGTCAGGTAGAGCGCCGCGGCCAGCGCCCAGAAGCCGGTTAGCGCGAGCGCGAGCCGGCCCCAGACGGGAGCGGCCTTCAGGTAACGCTCATGGGTTCCCAGCTCTAGCGGCAGCCGCTCGGCCCACTCCGGCCGGAACGACCAGGCGGCGGCCAGCGCCGCCCACCCGGCGGCGTTGAGCAGGGCAAAAACGCTCAGGCTCGCCCGCACCAGGTCCATACCGGAAGCAACGGCGGGGCGCCGTCGGTACGTTGCGCCCGGCGAGATTGCTACCAAGCCGCTACTCGAGCAGGGCTCGCAGCCGCTCCGCCGACTCCTCGGCCAGCGTGTCGTTGATAAAGACCCCGGCCCCGGATTCGGACCCCGCCAGGTACTTCAGCTTCCCCCGGTCGCGCAGGACCGGATAGAACTCGACATGGAGATGGGCCTGCGCGGAACCCTCCGCCGGCGACTGATGCATCGCCATCATGGACGGCATCGGCACGTCGAAGAGGCGGTCATAGGCGCGCGTGATGCGTTGCATCGCCGCCAGCAGCCCCCGGCGCCCGGCCGGTGGAAGATCGGGTAGCGCCGGCCGGTGCGCGCGGGTGGCCACGTGGACCTCATAGGGCCATCGTGCGGACTCGGGAACGTACGCGACGATGCCGCCCTCGTTGATCAGCATCCGATGCCGGGCTTGGAGCTCGTCGTGGATCAACTCGCACTGGCGACAGCCGCCGGCATGCCGGCCTAATTCGGTCGCCGCCACCGGCGGGATGAAGGGGTACGCGTAAATCTGACCGTGCGGGTGGTGCAGCGTCACCCCGACCTGCTCGCCACGGTTCTCGAAGATGTAGACGTACTTGATGCCGCGGCGAGCGGTGAGGTCGCGATAGCGATCGGTCCACACCTCGGCCAGGCGGTCCAGTCGCGCCGACGGCAGGGTGGCGAAGGATCCCTCGTGCTCGTCGGTGTAGACGACCACCTCGCAGGAGCCGCCGGCGGGCGGCCAGGGCACCATGGCCGGGAAGCGATTCTCGAAAACGGCGGCCTCGAACCGGACCGCCGGGATTTCGCTCGAGTGTCCCGGACCCGACGGGCAAAGCGGGCAGTCGGCCCGTTCCGGGAGAAAGGTGCGCGTCTGGCGGGATGCCGCCACCAGCACCCACTCGCGGCGCAGCGGATTCCAGCGGCGCTGGTAGACGCCATTCGGCATCGCCGGCGCCTGGTAGCCATCGGGGGCAGGATCGAAGTCGCCGTAGAGGTACACATGCCGGCCGTCCGGTTGGACGAGGTCGGTGCGGTCCGCGGGCGGCATCGCGACGAATCATAAGCGCGGTCCGCCGCCGCGAGAAAAAATGCGCCCAGGAGGATTTGAACCCCCGCACCCGGGTCCGTAGCCCGGTGCTCTATCCAGGCTGAGCTATGGGCGCATCGCGGAGAGGCCCTATTGTAAGGGGAAGGTCGCCAGCGTGGTATATCGAGGCGGGCCGGTGCCGAGCTGACTGCGCATCAGCTGGACGCTGTCGACCATGAACTCACCGAACGTCGCCGATTGCCAGCGTCGGTACCAGTCGTCGAACGCCCGACTTCCCTCTCGCCGCAACGGGCTGCGCACCCGACCGAGCGTTAGATGCGGCGTAAATCGCGGCTCGACCTCGACGCCAACTCGGAGCAGTGCGCTGCCGATCTCGGGCTGCAGCCGGATCAGCTCGGCTAAGCCACTACCCTTGATGCCAGCCCAGAGGACCTTCGGACGCTTGCGGTCGGGAAAAGCACCGACCCCCTCGACCGTCAGCGCGAACCCGCGATAGGCCGCGACCACCGGGTGGATGGTTTCGACCAGCGCGTCTTTCCGGGCGGCATCGACGTTTCCGAGAAAGTGAAGCGTGAGATGAATGCGATCGGCCGCGTTCGCACGGACCCAGGTCGACATCGCCTGGAGATCCTCGAGCGGTTTTCGGAGCTCGTCTTGTACTGCTTGCGGCAATGCAACGGCGATGAAAACCCGCCAGTGTTCAGCCTCACCCGTTGCCACGGTTTCCGACCTTGAGCTCGATCCGGCCCGCCTGGCGCAGGGTGGCTGCCCGGTCATCGATGAACTTGGTGAACCAGGGCGGCGTGCCCTGCGGACTGAAGAGATCGACCGCCGGCGCCAGGACCAGGATGGTGGCGAGGTGCAGCTGGTCGCTGCGACGCTCGAGCACGGTGGCAATGACGTAGCCCCGGTTGGTCGGGATGATGCCGGTCACACCTCCCGCCGCCAGCGATTGCACGGCGGTCGCCAGCGCCGGCTCCGGGATCTCGGCCGGCCGCAGCCACCCGGCATCACCACCGCGGGCCGAAGTGCCGCCGTCATCGCTCCAGCGGGCCGCCACCGTCGCAAATGCATCGCCGGCATTGAGCTCCTTCGCCGCCGAGCCGGCGCGGTCCTTGGCCATCGTCTGCAGGAGGGCGACTTCGGTCAACAGGGCCCGCTGGTAGGCACGGAAGCTGTCGCTCGTGAAGCCGTTGCGATTGAGGGCCGCGTTGAACGACGTCGGGCCCGCCTTCGCCTTGAGCGCGTCGATGCGCGACTGCACGGCGTGGTCGCTGATACCGACGCGGCGCTTCTCCGCCTCCTGGCGGACGATCTCCTCGCGCACCAATTGCTCGATGGTGAAGGACTCGAGCCGCTGCGCGGGGGTCGGGCTGGGGATCGCCTCCTTGATCCCCGAAAACGGATCGCGGTGACGGCTCACCTCCAGTCGGGCCTGGTAGGCCTTCATCGAGATGGTGTGCCCGTCGACCACCGCCGCCGCCGGCTCCGAGAGCGGGAGCGAAACCGCCGGCGCGGTGCAGGCACTCAAGGCGCCGCCGATGACGAGGAGGAGGACGCCACGCCGCAAAGCGAGCCTCATTACACCACGTTCCGCTCGGGCTCGACGGCGGCGCCGGCCGCAAAGCGCGATGGCGCGAACGCGCCCAGATCACCCGGCGGCGCACCGTCAAGCATCCAGACCGCCAGCCACCGGCCCAGCACCGGCGCCATCATGAAGCCGTGGCCGGAGAACCCGGCCGCAATCCAGAGTCCCGGCTGAAGTGGCCCGATCAGCGGCTGAAAATCCGGGGTGTTCTCGTACAGCCCGGCCCAGGCGGTCTTGACGCGCGCATCGAGCAGCGGAGGCCAGCGCCGCTCGGCGACCGACGTAATCCGGTCGAGGAACGACCAGTCCACCCGGGTGTCATCGCCGGGCGGCGTCGCCGGGTCACTCATGCCGAACAGCACGCCCTCGCCTTCGGGATGGAAATAGAAGGACGTATGAAAGTCGATCGTCATCGGGCTTTGCCGACGGATTCCGGCGAAGGGCTCGCTGACGAAGACCTGCCGCGGCGAGGGAACGATCGGTAGCTGCAGGCCGAGCAACGCGCCTACCGATGCTGACCACGGCCCGGCGCAGATGACGGTCTGCGGGCACTCGATCTCGCCCGCGGACGTACGAACGCCGCTTACGCTCCCTCCCGACGTCAGGAACGCCTCGACCGGGGCGTTCTCCAAGATCACGGCGCCCTGCCGCCGGGCCGCGTTGGCGAATCCGTAGGTCACTTCGTTCGGCCCCGCCAGACCATCACTGGGACAGAAGGTCGCCCCGCTGAGGTCGTCCATGCGGAGTCCCGCCACCATGGCACCCGCCTCGGCGGGCTCGAGCTCGACGACGTCATCGAGGCCACACCGGCGCTGTACCTGGAGCGCGTCGTGGAAACGTGAGCGCTCCTCGTCGGTCGTCAGAAGAAAGAGATAGCCGACCGGACGGAAGTCCGCGGTTTGTCCAGTAACCTGCGCGAACTGTGCCAGGAGGCGTTTGGCTTCGATTCCGAGCCGGATGTTGATTTCGGTCGAGAACTGGGCACGAATGCCGCCCGCGCAGGCCGCGGTGGCGCCCTGGCCGATCCGGCCGCGGTCGATGACCGTCACCGACCGGCCGGCTCGTGACAGGTAAAACGCGAGGCTGCAGCCCATCACCCCGGCGCCGACGATGACGACGTCAGCCCGTCTTTCCGAGCTTCACCATCCCGAGGAACTCGAAGATGAACTTCAGCGCCGCCAGGCTGGTGATGTGGCCGTAATCCAAGGGCGGGGCGACTTCGTCGACGTCGAGTCCGGCAAGCCGAACACCCCGCAGCTGGCGCAGGAAATCCAGGAGCTGCCGCGAGGTCAGGCCGCCGGCGGCGGGGACCCCCGTCCCCGGCGCGTAGCTCGGGTCGAGGGAATCGATGTCGAGCGAGATGTGCAGGGCGTCGGACCCGATGCGCGAGCCGATCTCGTCGGCCAGCTGGTTCCCGGTCCAGCCGTGCGCGGTCGCCGCCGGGATCAGCGTGATGCCGGTCTTGCGAATGTACTCGACCTCCTCCCAGTCATAGTCGCGGCAGCCGAGCAGCGTGACCTTTTTCGGGTCGATCTCGCCCATCTCCAGGCCTCGGCGGAGTGCGCAGCCGTTCGACCAGCGGGTGTGGCGTGAGACGTCGTTCAGGTCCGGGTGAGCATCGATATAGAGGATGCTGAGCCGGCCGTTGAGTCGTCGCTGCTGCGCGATCAGGGTCGGACTGACGGTCGTGTGATCGCCACCCAGGACGATCGGCAACGTGCCCGCCGGCGTCCTGGCGATCTCGTCGGCCACCGCGTCGACGTTTGCGCCCATGTCGCCGTCGACCAGGGTCAGGTCGCCATCGTCCTGGACGGTGACGCTGTCGAACCGCTCGGCGCGTTCGGTGACCGGGGCGAAGATCGCCGAGACCTTTCGCAGGTGGGCGGGGGCCTTTGCCTGTCCTGGGCGGTAGAGTGAACCGCGCTCCATCGGGACGCCCAGGATGCGGGCGTCCGGCCGCTCGCCCGCCGCCGGTGCCTTGAGCCCGGCCCAGGGCTTGAGGCCCGCCGTATTGAAGTCGTGCTCGCTCATCGCCCCAGGAATCCCGTGATCGCCTCCACCTGCGCCGCGATCAGGGTGGGCGTCCAGCCGTGACCGGCGGACTCGATGACCCGAATCTCGGCCTGTGGCATCAACGCCTTCAGGTTGCGGATGGCGTCCACGTCGACGGTTCGATCGTCCGCCGCCACCACGACAAGCGCCGGTTTGCGCCAGCCCTTGAGGAACTCGCGATAGTCCCGGGTGATGCCGTCGCGCAGCCATTGCCGCGCCGCCCGACCATCCGCGCGGTGCTGGTTCTCGAAATTCACCTGCGCATCGTACGGATCAACCCCAGGGCCTTCAACCAGGAAGCGCTTGTAGAGATCCGACACCAGCCGGTTCCGGCGCAACCGGTCGACACACCAGAAAACCGGGCCGCTGGTGAAGGCGTGAACCTGGCGCTTGAAGGCGACCCGGAGCGTCTGCGGCGAGTAGATCGGGGTGTGCAGCACGAGGCGGCTGATCTGCTCGCGGACGCGGGAGGCGTACTCCAGGGCAACGGTGGCGCCCAGGCAGATGCCGCCGACGTCGTGCTCGCCCAGGCCCAGCCGCTCGGCAAACGCCCGAAGGAATTCGGCGTGGCTGGCCACTGTGAAGGGCGGCTCCCCGGCCGGCGTCTCGCCGCAGCCCGGGAGGTCCGGGATCAGGACGCGCCGGTGGCCGCTGAAGGCGGGACCCCAGCTATGGAAGTTCTCCAGCGAGCCGATGAAGCCGTGACACAGGAGCAGCGGGTGGCCCGATCCCTGGTCGAGGTACCGGACCCTCCGCTGCCCGACGTCGATGAACTGGACGTTCTGCGAGATGAGCGCGGCGACCTTACTCCCCGGTATCGATCTGCGCCCGCTGCAGCCGGCCGCTGTAGTCGACGTAGATCGTCTTCCACTCGGTGAACTCGTCGAGCGCAACGGTACCCGCCTCCCGATGGCCGTTGCCGGTGTTCTTCACGCCGCCGAAGGGCAGCTGGATCTCGGCCCCGATGGTGGGCGCGTTGACGTAGACGATGCCGGACTGCATCTCCTCCATCGCATGGAACGCCTTGCGCAGGTCGTTGGTGTAGATCGACATCGAGAGCCCGTACTGGGTGGAGTTGGCCACCTCGAGCGCTTCCTCGAGGTTGCTCACCGGCAGCACCAGCGTCGAGGGTCCGAAGATCTCCTCCTGCGCCATGCGCATGTCCTTCTGCCCGTCGGCGAAGATCGTCGGCCGGTAGAACCAGCCCTCGCTCCCGGCGAAGTCGCCGCCGTGCACCAGGCGGGCGTGCTCTTTCTTCCCGATCTCGGTGTATTCGTGGACCTTCTTGAGCGCGGCTTCGTTGATCACCGGGCCCATGTCGGTGTCGGGCTGCAGGCCGTCGCCTACCTTCATCTTGGCGGCCCGCTCCTGGAGCAGGTCGATGAAATCCTTGGCGACCTTCTTGTCGACGATCAGGCGCGACGCGGCCGTACAGCGCTGACCCGAAGTCCCGAAGGCCGCCCAGAGCGCGCCGTCGACCGCCAGCGGCAGGTCGGCATCGTCGAGGACGACGATCGCGTTCTTGCCGCCCAGCTCGAGGCCCAGCCGTTTCAGATTGCGGCCGGCGATTTCGGCGATGTGCCGCCCCGCGTCGGTCGAGCCGGTGAACGAGATGCCCTGCACCCGCGGGTCGTTGACCAGCACGTCACCGACGTCCTTGCCGCTGCCGGTCACGAGGTTGAGGACACCGCCCGGCAATCCTGCCTCCTCGAGGATTTCCACCAATTTGGTGGCGATGATCGGGGTGTCGGAGGCCGGCTTGAAGACCACCGTGTTGCCCGCCATCACCGCCGGGAAGATCTTCCACGAGGGGATCGCCATCGGGAAGTTCCAGGGCGTGATGCAGGCCACCACCCCAAGGGGGACGCGGACCGTCATGCACCACTTGTTCTTTAGCTCGGAGGGCACCGTCTCGCCGTGCGGATGACGACCCAGGCCGGCCGCGTACTTGCCCATGTCGATCGCTTCCTGCACGTCGCCGCGCGCCTCTTTGAGGACCTTGCCCATCTCCTGGGTCATCAGCCTGGCCAGCTCCTCCTTGCGCGCCTCGATGATCAGGGCGGCCTTGAGGACGATCTCGCCGCGGGCCGGCGCCGGCGTATGCCGCCAGCCCGGGAAGGCCTTGACCGCCGCCTCGATGGCGGCATTCACGTCGTCCGCGTTTGACGCCTGCATCACGCCGAGCACCTGATCTTTATGCGCCGGGTTGGTCGAAGTAAAGGTATGCCCGCTTTTGGACTCGACCCACCGCCCGCCGATGTAGTTCTTGTAACTCTTAGCCTCGGTCATCGACCCACGTTGGCTCGTCATCGTCTGACTCATGCCGCCACCTCCTGAAACGCGCCATTCAAGATCTCCCATCCCTCGTCGAGCTCGGCTTGCGAAAGGTTGAGCGGCGGCACCAGCCGCAACACGTTGTCATGCGCGCCGCAGCTCAGCACCACCATCCCGGAATCGAGACAGACTTTCCGGATCTGCTTCTGCAGCTCCTTGTCGGGGGTGCCATCCTTCTTGACCAGCTCGACACCGATCATCAGGCCGAGGCCGCGCACCTCGCCGATGGCCGGCATCCGCTGCTGCAGATCACGCAGGCGCCGGGTCAGCTCCGCGCCCTTGCTCGCCGAATTTTGAATGATGCCATCAGCCTTGAAGACATCGAGCGTCGCGATGCCGGCGGCGCAGGAAACCGGGTTTCCGCCAAAGGTCGACCCATGCGCGGCCGGCTCCCACTGGTCCATCAGCTTCGAGGTGGCCACCACGGCGCTCAGCGGCAGCCCGGAGGCGATCGACTTGGCCAGCGTCATGATGTCGGGCACGACCCCGCTGTGCTCGCAGGCAAACATCTTGCCGGTCCGTCCGTAACCGGACTGAACTTCATCGGCGATCAACAGAATGCCGTGCTCATCGCACAGTTTGCGCAGCCGCGGCATGAAGCCCGACGGAGGAACGACGTAGCCCCCCTCGCCCAGCACCGGCTCGACGATGAACGCGGCCACGTTCTTCGGCGGCACCCGCGTGTCCAGCATCTCGTCGATGAAATTGAAGACATACTCGAGCGTCGCCTCGTCGCCGGGCCCGGTTGGGTTGCGGTACGGGTAGGGGTAGGGCACGTGGTACACGCCCGGCAAGAACGGTTCGTAGCGCTCCCGGTAATAGCTCTTCGACGCGGTCAGTGACAATGCCCCATAGGTGCGGCCGTGGAAGGCGCCCTGGAAGGCGATCAACGCCGAGCGCCCGGTAGTGTAGCGGGCCAGCTTGATGGCGCCCTCGACGGCCTCGGCGCCGCTGTTCGCGAAGAACACCTTCTCGAGCTTGCCGGGCGCCAGCGCCGCGATCCGCTCGGCGAGCTGGATCGCCGGTTGATGATGCGCGACCACCGAGGTGTGGACCACCTTGTCGAGCTGCGCCTTCGCCGCCTCGATCACGACGGGATGACCGTGCCCCAGGTTGGTGACCGCGATGCCCGAGGCGAAATCGAGGTAGCGGCGTCCCTCGACGGTGTAGAGGTAGGAGCCCTGGGCGCGATCGATGACGAGCGGCGTGTAGCGGTAGAGGACCTGGGAGAGGTGCGCGCGCTCGCGCGCCAACCACTCCTCCTGGCTATCGCTGTCGGGAATTTCCCTGACGAGTTTCATGTTGCCTCCTTGTTCGAGCATCCGGATCGGGCGCATGGCCGTCGCCGGCTGCTGGTGGAGGCTGCCCGTCGGTCGATGCCCACCAGGTGCAATGAATACCCGCGTGTGTCATGGGTTGTGCCGTCTTCAACGGCTAGGTAATGCTAGTCCCTGCGAACCTCGGTTCGCCCGTGACCGCCCTCAGCGGCTGGGTGCGGGGTTGAGGTTGGCGCGTCGGGGCGAGCGCTGCGCCGCCAAGAAGCCACCGAAGATCACCAACACACCGATCGCCTGGCCGACGTAGAAGAGCTCGTAGACGTGGAACAGGCGGGTGAGGGTGGAGGCGCCGGCCACGATGAAGGCGCCCACCGCGATCAGGATGTTGGCCAGCAGCCGCGACTGGGCGCCACCCTTGCGCCAGGCCCCGTAGGCCGACCAGAGCGCGCCCCCGATCAGGATCACGCTGCCGACGCTGTTCAGGAGCGCGGCCATCAGGATGGCCAGGGCATTGAAGGTGCCGTGTTCCAGGCGGATGGTATCGACGGAGGGCACCTCGCGGGTCTGCAGCAGGCCCACCTGCAGGCTGGCGCCCACCGTACCGGCCAGGCCGATGCCCGCCAGCACCACCAGCACCAGGAGCGCAGTCCGCCCGAATCGAGGCGCCAGCAGGTAGATGGTGCCAAGCGCCAGCACGCCGACGACCAGGATGCCGCCAAAGTAGTAGTAGGCGCGATAGAGCAGCGGATCCCAGCCGGCCGCCGCGCCGATCACTTCGGTGCCGGCCGCGATGGCGTAGATGGCCAGCGCCAGCGACCAGGCCAGCAAGTACGACCTCGGCTTGGCACGGTACTGAACGAACAGGGTCAAGGCGAACGCGGCACTGA
>VBGO01000173.1 GCA_005882525.1 Chloroflexota bacterium | reverse complement strand
TTCTAATGGTGCAGGAGGTTATTTGGCGTGTTCAACCCGAGGTCATCGTTGAGACCGGCGTCGCTCACGGCGGATCCAGCGTCTTCTACGCGAGCATGCTCGAGCTGCTAGGGCGTGGCCGCGTCATTTCGATCGATGTCGAGATTCGGCCGCACAACCGAAGTGCTTTGGATGAACACCCACTACGCAAGCGCATCACGCTCATCGAAGGCAGCTCGACGGCAAGCGAGACCGTGGATAAAGTCCGGTCATTGATCAAGCCGGACGAGAAGGTCATGGTCATGCTCGATTCGGACCATCGCAAGGATCATGTCCTCAAGGAGCTTGAGCTGTACGCGCCGCTGGTCAGTCCCGGCAGCTACATGGTGGTCGCCGACGGCGTGATGACGGAGCTATCCGATGTGCTGGGCGCCAAGCCCTCATTCGCGAGCGACAACCCGAAGGTTGCGGTCCATGAGTTTCTTCGGCAGCACGCCGAATTCGAAATTGACTCGGAGCCCACTCGGCTGGGTAATACGTACTGGTCAGACGGCTACCTGCGCCGGATTCCCTGAGGTCATCCGAGATGTCGCGCCTCTCGAGCAACATCCTTTGGAACCTCGCCGGGCAGGCCGTCTTGCTGGCAGTCGGATTGCTGGCCGTGCGGTTCGTCTTCAGGCAGCTCGGCGCGGACGCCTTCGGCCTCATCCTGTTCGCGCAGACTGCCAGCTTCGTGCTCATGGGGGTGTTCGACCTCGGTATCTCGTCCACAATCGTGCGCGAGGTGGCAGCGCACTTCGAGACAGACCGGCCATACCTCACCGAGCTATTGCGGACGGGCACCTCGATCTACTGGGGGGCGTACCTGCTGCTCGCGGCAACCGTCATGGTGGCGGCACCCGCCCTGACAAATCATTGGGTCAATCTCCAGACGATTGACGCGGCCAGCGCTACCCAGCTGGTGCGGCTTCTCTTTCTCGGCGCTCTGCTGACCCTGCCTCGCTCCCTCTATGCCAGTCTCTTCCGCGGCCGGCAGGCGATGGGCGTCAACAACGTGATCGAATCCAGTGCGCTGGCCATCCAGCAGCTAGGGATCATCGTTATCCTAGCGCTGGGGGGCGGGGTTTTTAGCGTAGGGGCGTGGTTCAGCGCCAGTTACCTGTTGAGCGTGCTGGCGTACGTGGTCGTGGCGGCGCGAGTGGTCCCCGCCAGAGCGCTTGCGCCCGGCTACTCGGCGACGGCCGTCCGTCGCAACCTGAGGTTTTCCCTGCACATGGTGGCGACCTCGTCGCTGGGCATGCTTTTCGGTCAGAGCGACAAGGTCCTGGTCAGCAAGCTGATGCCAATCGGCACCCTCGGCACGTACGGCTTTGCGGCGACGCTGGTGGCCGGGGTCGCGCGGGTCACTTCCTCCATCGTGCTGGCCGCGTTCCCGTCCTTCGCCGGCCTTTTTCAGCGGGGAGATCACGCCGCCCTTCTGGTCCAGTACCGAAAGGTCCACGCGCTCGTGACCTTCGGCACGGCGCCCCTCTTCGCGGCGCTGACCTTTGCTGGGCTGCCGGTGCTTACGTATGTCTTCAACGGCGCGACCGCCCGCATGCTGATGGCGCCCCTCGTTGTCCTGTGTATCGGCTCCTACCTGAACGCGACCCTCAGCACGCCCTACATCCTGTCGCTCGCGGTCGGCCGGCCACAGATTGCCGCCCGCCAGAATTTCCTGGCTCTCTTTGTTGTCCTCCCGGTGGGCGTCGCGCTGACCGTATGGCTCGGATTGGTGGGAGCCGCCGCGTCGTGGCTCGTCTACCATCTGTTCGCCTGCACCTACAGCCCGCCACGGATCTGCCGCGAGTGCCTGCACCTGCCCGTGCGGACCTGGTACGGGCACATCCTGAAACAGTTGGGGTTGATCGCCGCCACCTATGGCATCGGCTTCGCTTTCGTCCACGACGCGTCAACCGGCGTGCAGGCGGTGGCATACGTCGCGGCTTCGATCGCTTATGTCGGGGCAGGGCTCAAGCTGGTCAGAGCTGAGCTGCGCCCGGTAACGGGCGAGTCTGCGCCCCAGCGGACGGGGCGAGCCGAGGCGGCCTGAATGATCACGGTCGTCATCCCGACCTACCGGCGCCCACGACTACTGGCGCGGGCCATCCGCAGCGTGCTGGCGCAGACCGATCCGAACTTCGCCGTCTGCGTCTACGACAACGCCTCCGGTGATGAGACCGCCGCCGTGGTTGCCACCTTCATGGCCGATGACCGTCGCATCCATTATTGCGCCCATCAAACGAATATCGGCGCCACGGCCAACATCAACCAGGGGATGGATCGCGTCGCGAGCCCCTATTTCACGGTGCTCTCGGATGACGACGTGCTGCTGCCGACCCTCTTCGAACGGGCGATGGCGACATACGCGCGCTACCCCGATGCAATGTTCGTGTCGAGTCCGGTGCTGCTGGTCGATCCGCTTGGCCGCGTGCTCAAGGTCGATGGGAGCCAGTGGCCGACCGGCCTGTACCGGCCACCTGCGGGCCTATCAGACATGGTCGACCTGGGCCACTTCATCTGGACCGGGACCGTGTTTCGCCGCGAGCTGGTGCAACAGGTCGGTGTGCTCGATCCAGCGATCGGCAGCAGCGCGGACCTCGACTTTCAGCTGCGGATTGCCTCGCACCACCCCTTCGCCACGGTGTCCGAACCCGGCGCGCTGTTCTCATGGCATCCGGCCTCCCCCAGCAGCCATCCAGACCTGGACCACTTCTGGCCAGGCTGGCAGCGGATCATCGACAAGATCCGAGCCGATGAGGCGCTCCCGGCCGAGGTGCGCCGTGTCGTGACGGCACGGATCCGGGGGCGACTCATGAAGATGCTGGTGCTGGTCGGCCTGTACGCGAGCACGCGCGGCCGCTTCGACGATGCCGCGGGTGCCGCGGACGTCCTCCGGCGGGGCTATCGGGCGCCCGTCGCCAGCTTGGCCGTGCGGGCCACTGCCGCGCTCGCCAGGTGGCTTCCGCCGTTTCGCGCTGCGCTGCGCTTTTGTGCCTTGCGGATCTGGTGGCGCGGGCGCTACCGGCTGCGGCCGGTGCAGCTGGACTTCGATCGCCGCTATCGCCAGCTGTTCCGGGTCCCGCCGCTTCCCTCTGGGGTTCGAAAGGATTCCGCGGCGTAGCGGGTTAGTGAGACGGATGGGTCCGATGCACGGCAGCAACTCCCCGGAGCCGCCTAAGCCGGCGCAGGTCGCGCTCCTGCTCTTTGGACTTTCCCTGACGGTGTACTTGCTCTCGGGGCCCGTGTTCTTTGGCTACGACGGCGAAATCATGTACAGGGTCAGTGAGAGCCTGGTGATGCGCCACTCGCTGCAGGTGACTGACCCGATCTACCACTTCGCGCAGCCCTGGTCGCCTTACGGCATCGGCACCTCGATCATGCTGCTACCTCTCGTCGGTGCCGGCGCGCTGCTGCTGAATGACCCGCGGGCGTTCGTCATCCTCTACCTGCCCGCCGTCACGGCGCTGACCGTGGTGGCCTTCAATGGTGTGCTGGTGACGCTCGGCGTGTCGTGGACGCGTGCCGCCTGGCTCTCGCTGATCCTCGCCTTCAGCACCCTGCTCTGGCATTACAGCGGCGTGCTCTTCAGTGAACCGCTCGTCGGCCTCGCGATCACCGTGTCGTTGCTCTGCCTTCTCCGCTACCGGCGCACTACTCGAAGGGGCTGGCTGGCGTTCGGCCTCGCTGGCGGGGTCGGACTGCTGGCGCGGATTGACTCGGTGTTCCTGGTCCTGCCGGTCTTCGGGCTCTATGCACTGATGCTGATCGTCAAGGGGCGTCGCCAGTGGCAGCCGCGAGTCATCGACCTGGTGGCCTATGCCGGACCGATCGCCGCCGCCGGTTGCGTCTCGCTCGCCTACGACGTGGTGCGATATGGCGCGCCGCTGCACGGACCATACGGGACCGATCCGATCGGGTTCGCCGAGCCGCTCCTGAGCGGACTCTACGGTCTGCTGCTCAGCCCCGGGGCTGGGATCCTGGTGTTCACGCCCGTGCTGGCGCTCGGCGTGGCGGGGTTTCCAGCATTCTTCCGCCGTTTTCGAGCCGAGGCGATCGTCATCGCCGCGCTCTTCCTGCTGCGGCTGCTGTTTTATGCGCGCTGGTGGGATTGGTCCGGTGGGGCGACCTGGGGCCCCCGGTTCCTCGTGCCGCTGATCCCGCTGATGCTGGTGGCGGTTGCATTCGTCTACGGCCGACGCTGGCGGGTCGCGATCGCGGGGTTAGGGGCGCTCGGGTTGGGCATCGAACTCCTCGGCCAGCTGGTGCCCTACGGCCTTGTGTACGGATCAATCGTGCCCCAGATCGCGTCACGGCTCGGTGTCTGCACGTGCGTGCCGTCCCCGAGCCTGGGCAGTCGTGCCGTCCACCAGGTGATGGCCTTCGACTGGCACTGGTCGCCGCTGCTCTGGCAAATGCGGTACCTGTTGGATGGGGTGCTGGCCCCCGCGTGGGGGCCAATCGCGTTGTTCGCCCTGCCGTTGCTGCTGGTGGTCGTGGTGGTCGTGGGCGTGCGGATTCGACGGTTGACCCGTGAGCTCGATGCGGTTCAGGCTGCGGCGGATCGTCCTGACGTGGCGGCGGCATAGCCTAACGGCGGTCGCCGCGGGAACCGCGGAAATGTACTCCGGGTGACATTCTCGAGACGGTGGCTTCAGGGGTCCCAGCCTGTCGTGCGCCGTCGGCGCAAGAGGGCTCGCCCGCTCGGGTTGATCTTATGCGGCATGGCTGACCCGACTACGCCCCGTTCGCGCGACCACGTCGTCGTCATGGGCGCCGGGCCCGCCGGGCTGTCGGCGGCCTACGAGCTGACCCGGCACGGGACGCCGGTCACGGTGGTCGAGAAGGATCCGCGGCAGGTTGGCGGGATCGCGCGGACGCTCGAGTTCATGGGCTGCCGCTTCGACGTCGGACCGCATCGGTTCTTCTCCAAGAGCCCCGAGATCGAGGCGCTCTGGACGGAGGTGCTCGGCGAGCAGATCCGGCCGGTCTCGCGGCTGACCCGGATCCTGTACCAGGGGAGATTCTTCGACTATCCGATCCGGGCGTCGAACGCCTTTCTGAACCTGGGACCGGTCGAGACCGCGCGCTGCCTGCTGAGCTACGCGCAGGCTCGCGTGCATCCCGTTGTCGAACCGCAATCCTTCGAGGACTGGGTGTCGAACCAGTTTGGCCGGCGGCTGTTCGAGATTTTTTTCAAGACCTACACCGAGAAGGTCTGGGGGATCCCGACCAGTGAGCTGTCCGCCGACTGGGCGGGGCAACGGATCCGTGGCCTGAACCTGGTAGAGGTCATTCGAAACGCCGTGCTGCCGACCGCCTGGCGGGGTGGCGGCGAGCGTGCCATCGTGAAGACGCTGGTCGATTCCTTCCGCTACCCGCGACTGGGCGCGGGGCAAATGTGGGAGTCGGTGGCGGCGCGATTGGCGTCAGCCGGGCACCCGGTGAGGCTGGGCGAAGAGGTGATGGCGGTGCGTCACGCGGGTGGGCGCGTGCTGTCGGTGGCGGTGCGGGACAGCGCCGGAGGCACGCTCGATGTGCTGGGAACGGAGTTCATCAGCACCATGCCGATCCGTGAGTTGATCGCGAAGCTCCAGCCGGCGGCGCCGTCGATCGTGCGGGCGGCGGCCGACGCGCTCGGTTATCGCGACTTCATCACGGTGAATGTGGTGGTCGACCGCGCCGAGGTGTTTCCCGACCAGTGGATCTACGTGCACGACCCCGGCGTCAAGGTGGGGCGGATCGCCAATTTCAAGAATTTCAGCGCGGCGATGGTGGATGACAGCGGGTTGACGGGCCTCGGCATGGAGTATTTCTGTTTCGATCACGACAGCATGTGGACCTGGTCGGACGCCGACTTGCTGGATCTGGGCCGGCGCGAGCTGGTCGCCTTGAAGATCTGCCGAGCGGAGGACGTCAAGGCGGGAATGGTCTATCGGCAGCCGAAGGCCTATCCGGTGTACGACGGCGCCTACCTCGGCCATGTGGCGGTCGTGCGGGAGTGGCTGGCGCGGGCGTTGCCGAACCTGTGGCTGGTTGGGCGGAATGGGATGCATCACTACAACAACCAGGACCACTCGATGATGACCGGGATCCTGGTGGCGCGGAATATCGCCAACGGGGCGAACTACGATCCGTGGCTGGTCAATACCGATGCCGAGTACCAGGAAGAGGAGCGCGCGGGGAAGGCGGCTGGCGAGGCCGCCGGGCGGCAGGTGCCGCAGCGGATCGCGAGTTAGGCCTCGATATACTGGACGCGGTTTCGCGATCCGGAGTAGCTCAACGGTAGAGCGGCGCGCTGTTAACGCGATGGTTCCCGGTTCGAATCCGGGCTCCGGAGCCACTATCTCGTCGTCGGATCGCGATCGAACCG
This sequence comes from Chloroflexota bacterium, assembly GCA_005882525.1. Classification (GTDB taxonomy): domain Bacteria; phylum Chloroflexota; class Dormibacteria; order CF-121; family CF-121; genus CF-13. The sequence continues at coordinate 3,892 of VBGO01000173.1, read as the reverse complement.
ATACCGAAACGATGCCCCACCTCGATCAAGGTGCCGTACGTCCCTTGCCAGACTGTCCGTAGCGGACTCTTCGGCAAGGAGGTGAAAACCCCGTGTTGGCCAAACTGTATCTGCGCCTGCAGGATCTACTTCACCGTGAGGAAGGTCAGGGCATGGTCGAGTATGCCCTCATCCTCGTATTGATCGCCATCGTTGTCATCCTTGTCCTCATTACCGTGGGCAACCAGGTCAAGAACGTCTTCTGCAACATCTCGGGCGGTCTCGGCCAATAGGGGGGCCGTGCTGGTCGGGGAGTAAAAGGGCCCCGCGGGCCCTTTCTTTTTTGGTCACAGATACACAGATTTGTAGTATCATGCCAGCGTGGGTGCGCCGGACGAGCCAGGCCTGCTGGCCGCGCTGGTTGGGCAACGTGGCGATCTGGCGGGCGTCAAAGCCCTGCTCGCCGAAGGCGGTATCGTAGAGCGCCCGCCAGGCGACCTGCGGCAGGCGGCGAGGCGGCATGGTTTTCGACCGGCGCAGGTTCGCCGGCTGCTGCTGGTCCGCGAGCTGGCCCGGCGCTGGTATATCCCGCCGGACAGCGCCGCTCCGGCGATCAGCTCACCCAGAGAGGCCTTGCTCCAGTTCCAGGATCTGCGGACCAGCCCGAAAGAGTGCTTCTCGGTCCTCTATCTGAATAGTCGCAACCAGCCGCTCGGCTGCGAGAAGGTGGCCGTCGGCGGCCTTAACGTCGCCGCCCTCCAGCCGCGCGAGGTCTTCGGCCCGGCGCTGACCCTGGGAGCCGCCGCGGTCATCCTTGCCCACAACCACCCCTCCGGCGACCCGACCCCCAGCCCGGAGGACCTGGCGGTGACCCGCCACCTTCACGAGGCTGGCCGGCTACTCGGTGTGGAAGTTCTGGATCACCTGGTGGTATCGGCCGAGCGCTTTCGGAGCCTCCGGGAGGCCGGCGCGCTCTAGGTGGTTTTCCCTACCGAATATACGTTCGACAGCCACGGGGCCCTCGGCGTGAGAGAATAGGTGGGCTCGCCTGCCGGCGGGCACGGGCCCAGACGGGGCAGGAAAACCGACCACTGAGCGATGGTCGGTTTTCTGTTTTCAGTCGGTCGATTCTGGTTAACAACCGACCAAACTTTCCGCTGCCGACGGCGGCACTAGCTCGTGCGGAAGATCTCGGAGATCTGGCCGGTGCCATAATCGCCCACCAGCAAGCCACCGTCCGGCGACTGCGCGATGGCGAGCGGATGCGAGAACCCGGTCGCGAAATCACTGACCTGCCCCCGCTCGTTCGCGCCTGAGCCGGAGAGTACGACGCGTTCGACCCGGCGGCCCGAAGGTCCTCCGCCATTGGTGCCCCACTCGGTGACGAAGGCGTTCTCCGCGTACTCCGCGCCAAACTCCCCGCCGTCATAGAACACGATGCCATCAGCCGAGGTATGCGGAGTGAAGACCGCGACCGGCGCGGCGACGCCCCCACAGGTGCCGTGCAGGCTTCCATCGGGATAGGCGGGCCAGCAACGCGGCCAGCCGGCGTCCTCGCCGTCCGCGACGCGCAGCAGGTGGTCAGCGGGCTGCGTGCCCAGGTTGTCCTGGCCGTTGATCGTGACGTAGGCATCGCCCGTGGACGGACGCAGCGCGAGACCGTAGGGATTGCGGGCGCCGCGGACAACGACGCCGGCGTAGCTCCAGTCGCCGTGGTATCGAAGCACGGCCGCGCTCTTCGGATTGGACTCGACGCAGACGTCGCAGGTCGAGCCGACGCCCAGGAGGAAGTCGCCGTTCGGCATCAGCAGAATCCAATCGTTCTGGTGGCGGTTGGTCGGCAGGCCGCCGACGACCACGCGGCCGCCCGACAGGCTGCTGCCGTTGAGGGTGTACTGGCGGATGCTTCCTCGCACGGAGAGGAAGAGATCATTCCCGCGCCAGGCGAGACCCAGAGCGATGGGCAGCCTGGAGACCAGCGTTTGCGGCGCGGCACCCGGTGCCGGGACGACCAGCACTGAACCGCCCTGGGTCGCGACGTAGAGCCGCCCGTCCGGGCCGAACGCCATCGCGGTGGCCGTCCCGACGCCACGGGTGTAGGTGTACGCGGAAAACCCCGCCGGCAGCCTGATCCCCCCGGCCGCGGGAAGGTTTGGGGGTGCTGGTAACGGCGTCGGCGTCGGGACCGGCGTCGGCGTTGGCGTGCGGCGGGGTGAGGCGGTCGGTGTCGACTGGGCGGTCGGTTGGCCACAGCCGACCAGGACGAGCGCGACCAGGGCCGCCAGTGTCGAGCGTTTCACGACAGCGGGGGAATCTTCAGGACCAGCTTGCCAAACTGTTCCCCGCGCTCCATCAGCGCCTGCGCCTCCGCCGCCTGCTCGAGTGGGAACGTGCGGTCGACGGTCGGCCGCAGGGTTTTTGCCGCAAGCAGTCGGTTCAACTGCTCCCAGTCATGCCGGGTGCCCATCGTCGAGCCGAAGATCGTGACCTGTTTCTGGAAGATGCGGCGGATGTCCTCGTCCGGCTTGGGTCCGCTGGTGGCGCCGCAGGTGACCAGCCGTCCGCCGCGGGCCAGCGCCCGGATGCTGCCGGCCCAGGTCGCCGCGCCGACGTTTTCGATCACGACGTCGACCCCGCGTTTCTGCGTAATACCCCAGACCTCCTTCGAGAAGTCCGCCGTCTTGTGATTGATCAGCACGTCGGCGCCCATCGCCCGGGCACGATCGAGCTTCTCCTGGCTGCCGGAGGTCACGAAGACCCGCGCCCCGACATGCTTGGCGATCTGCAGCGCGGCCAGCGCCACGCCGCCGCCAATCCCGAGGATCAGGACCGTCTCGCCCGGCACGACCCGCGCCTTGGTGACGACCATCCGCCATGCCGTCAAAAAGACGAGCGGGAAGGCGGCCGCCTCTTCGAAGCTCAGACCGTCGGGGATGGGCCGCAGGTTGATCTCCGGAAGGACGACCGCCTGGGCGAAGGTGCCGTCACGGTGCTCGCCGAGGATCTCCCAGGTATCGCAGAGGCTGTGCTCGCCACGGGCGCAGTAGTCGCAGGTGCCATCGCTCAGGCCCGGGTCGAAGAAGACGCGGGTGCCCACCGGGTACCGCCCGGCGCCGGGACCAGTCGCCGCCACCACTCCGGCCCCGTCGGCGCCCCCGATGTGGGGGAGAGGCACTCCGGGAATCACCCCGGTGCGGGCGAACAGGTCCAGGTGATTCAGGGCCGCCGCCCGAAGGGCGACCAGCACCTGACCCGGACCGGGCTCAGGTGTGGGGGCGTCTTCGTAGCGCAGCACTTCGGGCCCGCCGTGCTCGTGGAAGCGGATGGCTTTCACGTCGCGTCATGCTACTGCTAACCCGGTTACACAGCGACTGAACCGCGCCGGTGCGCCGTCCAGCGGCCCATCATGCACCGGCCCTTTAGTCGCCGGGCAAGTGTGCAAGAACGTCACGGAGCGTGACGTTGTAGTAGCGAAACCTACAATCGCGAACGCGGTTGTGTCAAAAATCATGACTTATAATGGCGGGCACGTGACAGCGGACCCCGAGATTCAATTGCTGAACCGGCTCGGCGGTCTGTTCTCCGCCTCGCTGTCACTGGACGACAACATCGCGGCGATGCTGCGAGCCACCTCCCAGATGGTGCAGTTCGACGCGGCCACCGTCTTCCTGCTCAACGAGGGAAGCCGAGAGCTGACCGCGACCGCCACCCATCCCCATCGCGACATGGTGCCGCATATCGCCCGGTTCGTCCTCGGCGAAGGCATCCTCGGCTACGCGGTCGAGCAACTCGAGACGCTCAACATCGCGGACGCCACCCTGGACCCACGCTTCAAGATTCTCGACCAGAGCCGCTCGCCGCGCTCGCTCATGGTCCAGCCGCTGGCTACCACACAGCGGGTGGTCGGTGCCAT
>VBGO01000028.1 GCA_005882525.1 Chloroflexota bacterium | reverse complement strand
CGGCAGCATTTCCTTCGGTTGCGCCTTGGTCGCGGGCAAGAAGCGTGTGCCAAGTCCGGCGGCCGGGAATACCGCTTTGCGAATTGGGGTCACGATCTAACTTTACTGCTTGGGCTTCTTCGCCTTCTTGGTGCTCGATCGGTCCCGCAGGGCCATCTGGATCTTCTTCACGCCGGCATTGTCGACGACCATCTTCGGTGGCCTCGCCTTCCGGTCACGGGCCCGGATGCGGGCGGCCTCCCTTGGCGACAGCTCGTCGTGCGAGGTCATGCTCGGAGCTCGGCCGGGGTGGGGCGCGGCCCCCCAACGACGCTAGCGAAGTACGTCAGGGGGAGACCCCCGCCGATCCGCACCCGCGAAAGCTCCATCAGCTGGCCAACGTAATGCGCGGTTCCAGACAGCGTCGAAACCGCGGTCTCGAAGCCGAGACTCTTCGCCTGGGCCATGTCGTACTGGTTGAAACTCCCATAGGGGTAGGCGAAGTCGATCACCGGGTGCCCGAGCAGCGCCTCCAGCGTCAGTTTGCTTTGCTTCATCTCCCAGGCGGCCCGGGCCGGCGTCTGTGCCGCCAACGCCACGTGGTCCACTGTGTGCGCGCCGATTGTGAATCCCTGGCCATCCGCGGCCAGGACCTGGCCGGGCGTCATAAAACCGCTTCCTCCCATCCGACCGGTCACGACGAAATCCGTGGCGGTGAAGCCGTGACTGTGGAGGATCGGAACCGCTACCGTGAAGAAGTCGGCGTAGCCGTCATCGAACGTCAGGACGACGGGGCGTGACGGGAGACCACCATGGCTTTTGACCGCCACCACCGCCTGGTGGAGCGAGATGACATGGAACCCCTGGTCGGCGAGGTACTGCATCTGGGCTCGAAACACCGCGGGCGGGGTCGATAGCTCGAATCCGACGCGGTCGCCTGGATTCGGATTTACCCGGATGTAGTGGTAGTAGAGGATCGGGACGTAGGTCAGGGGACCTGAGGGGACCGGCGACAGCTGCGGCGTTAGCTCGCCAAGCACGGGTTGCTGGGCCAGCGCCGGCTTCGCCGGGTGAGCCACGATCAGCCCATCAGGGTCATCGACATCGTCCGACGCATCGCCTGGCACGATCGCGAGGGCAGCCACCGGCGCGGCCGGACGAAGGCCTGCGCCTGCCAGAACCGCAGGAAGCAAGAGGAGGAGCACCAGTGTGCCTGCTCGAGCCGCGCCCGACGCCGACCTACCCATGGGCTGCCAACTGTAACGGTGAAGACCGGCGAGAGTTTCGCGGCTAGCGAAGCGCGGCGATCACCGGCTTCCCCGAGCCGCGCTGCCGCCAGACGGCGAAGCCGAGGACGCCGATCAGGACCAGCGCGGCGCCACCAACGACGGGCGTCCACCGGGGATCGAGATTGCCGAGCCGGCGGTTCATCTCGACCTCGAGCCGAACCCAGCCGGTAGGCGCCGAATCGTTCGGAATGCCCAGCGCCCGCACCAGCCGCCGCTGCAGCCGCTCGCGACGGCTGGCCGCCACGGCCATCCGCGGGAAGCTGTCGTTGAGGTAGGAGATGAGAGCCAGAGACGCCGATTGCGGTTCAGGCTCGCCGCTTCGTCCGGCCTCGGCGAACACCACCCGGTCGACTGCCCGAGCGAGGGCATCGACATCCTCAGGCCGCGGATTCATCGCCGCTTCTCCTGTTCGGCAAGCCGCCGGCGCAGGCCATGGACGGCACGGAAGATGAGCAACTTCACCGCCCCTTCGCTGCGGCTCATGATCACACCGATCTCCTTGTTCTTGAGCCGGCCCTCGAATTTGAGGAGCACCGCCTCGCGCTGGTCGAGCGGCAGCGTTCGCACCGCCCTGTGGAGTTCATCGCCTTGCTCCCGGCGCAGCCAGAGCCGCTCGGGATCGTTCTCGCCGCTGCCCGCGATCGGATCCGGCAGCTCGACCCAGGGCGGCCGGCGCCGCCGCTTCGACATCAAGTTTGAGGCGACTTTGTACAACCATGCTGAATATGGGATTCCTCGCCATTCGAAATCGCCGAGGCCTTCCAGCGCACGTTGGAACGTCTCGCTTGCCAGGTCCTCCGCCTCCTCACGCCGGCCGGAGTGGTAATAGCAGTACGAGTAGATCTGATCGAAGTAGCGGTCGTAGAGGGCGGCAAACGCCTTGCGGTCCCGCTTGGCGGCTTCGATCAAGCGCGCCTCGTCTTGCAGCTCCGCCGCCGAACGCTCGGTCACGCGGCTGACCTACCCATATATGTACGTTGCGTGGTGAAGGTTACGCGATCACCCCAAGCTCCCTGCCGCCCTTCTCGAACGCCTCCAGGGCGCGGTCGAGCTGGGCATCGGTGTGGACGCTGGTCACGATGGTACGAATCCGCGCCCGGCCTTCGGGAACCGTGGGGTAGCCGATGCCCTGCGCAAAGACGCCCAGCTTGAAGAGGCGGTCGGAGAACTCCATGGCGACGGCGCCCTTGCCCACGATCACCGGCGTGATGGGGGTCTCACTAGCCCCGGTGTCGAAGCCGAGCCGCTTGAGGCCCGCCTTGAAACGGGCCGTGTTCTCCCATAGGCGGTCGATCCGCTCCGGCTCGGCGAGCAGGACGTCGATCGCCGCGATGCAGGCGGCCGCCACCCCCGGCGGATGGGAGGTGCTGAACAGGAACGGCCGAGCGCGATGGACCAGGAAGTCGCGCACCGGTTGGGGAGCGGCGACGTAGCCGCCCAGCACCCCGATCGCCTTCGAGAGCGTCCCCATCTGCAGGTCCACCCGCCCATCGAGGCCGAAGTGGTTGACCGAGCCGCGCCCGTTCTTGCCCAGGACGCCGCTGGCGTGGGCGTCGTCGACCATCACCAGGGCACCGAACCGCTCGGCGCGCTCGACGATCCCCTGGAGCGGCGCAATGTCGCCATCCATGCTGAAGACGCCGTCGGTGACCACCAGTTTGACGCGCCGGTCACGGTGCTTCTCGAGATGTCGCTCGAGGTCATCCAGGTCGCGGTGCTTGAAGATCGAGCGCTCCGCCTTGGAGAGGCGGATGCCGTCGATGATCGAGGCGTGGTTCAGCTCGTCGCTGATGATGACGTCGCCCTCGCGCACTAATGACTGGAGGACCCCCAGGTTGGCCGTGAAGCCAGATTGGAAGACGAGCGACGCCTCCGTGTGCTTGAACTCGGCGAGCCGCCGCTCGAGCTCCTCATGAACCGACATGGTCCCGGCGATGGTACGCACCGCGCCGGAGCCGGCGCCCCAGGCCTGCGTTGCCTCGGTCATGGCCGTCTTCAGGCGTGGGTGGGTGGTCAGCCCCAGGTAGTTGTTCGAAGAGAGATTGAGGACGTGCTTCCCGTCCACGACGACCTCCGTGTCCTGGGCTGAGCCCAGCACCCGCAGCGGACGAAACAGCCCCTGCCGCCGGAGCTGGTCCAGTTCGTCGATCAGGAATTGGGTTTTCTTTTCTGTGATCATGTGACCCTCCTAGCCGTCGTTGGGCAGCAGCACGACTTTCCCTGATCGGCCACTCTTCATCTGGGCCATCGCCTCCTGGAAGTCGTCGAGCGGGAAGCGGTGGGTGATCAGCGGCGAGACGTCGACCTTGCCGCTGCTGAGGTAGTCGGAGGTGCGCTCCCACGTCTCCCAGATGCGCCGGCCGAAGATGCCGTAGATCGTGATCCCCTTGGTGACCACTAGGTCGTTGAGGTCGAGCGTGACGGACCGGTCCCCGATGCCCAGCAGACTGATCCACCCACCACGATGGAGCACCTGAAGCCCCTGCTCGATGGCGACCGGGTGGCCCGACATTTCCAGGACGACGTCGACGCCGACCCCGCCATTGAGCTTGCGGATGTCCTCAACCGTCGACGCCGAGGGCGCAAGGACCGCCGTCGCACCCATCTGCTCAGCCAACTCGCGGCGGTAGGGGTTGGGCTCGACGCCGTAAACCGCCGCCGCACCCTCCGCCCGGGCGATGCCGACGGCGCAGAGACCGATGGGACCCAGCCCGAAGATCGCGACCGCGTTGTCCTTGAGCGGACCGGCCGTAGCGGCGTGGACCGCATTCCCGAACGGCTCCTGCAGGGCGGCGACCTCCGGGCTCAGGCCTGGGGCGTTCCGCCAGCAGTTCTCCGCCGGCAGCAGCACGTAGCGGGCGAAGGACCCGTCCCGATCGACGCCCAGCACACGTGTGTTCTCGCAGAGGTGGTAGAGACCGCGCCGGCACTGGCGGCAGGTGTGGTCGACCACATGGGTCTCGGCCGCGACAAACGTCCCGGGCTCGAGGTCTTTGACCTCCGGTCCGGTGGCGACGATCCGGCCGGACATCTCGTGACCGAAGACCCGCGGCGGATGGATGTGGCGCTGGGCCCACTCATTCCAGTCGAAGATGTGGACGTCGGTGCCGCAAATCGAGGAGGCGGCGACCTCGATCAACACGTCCTTACCCTTCGGCTCGGGGACGGCGACCTGGTCGATCTCGGCGCCCGGACCGGCAGCGGCTTTCACCACTGCCGTCATGGACGTCATGCTTACCATCTTAACGGCGCCCAAACCCGTATTCTGAAGGTCGAAATCCGTCCAGGAGGGTGCAATGCGGGCGTATGTGCTGATCAACGCGTCGGCGGGAAAGGCGATCGAGGTGGCCAGGTCTCTTCAGGGCGTCAAGGGCATCGAGCTGGCCGATGCCATCACCGGCGAATATGACGTGATCGCCGCCGTCGAGGCCCCCGACGTGGCAGGCATCGGATCGGTCATCGTCGAGAAGATCCAGAAGATCGACGGGGTCTTCAAAACCGTCACCTGCCTGGCCGTCCGCTAGCGAAGCTGGCCGTAAGCCCGATCGACCGAGACCGAGAGCAGCAGGCGCTGCTCCTTGAGCATGGCGGCGTCGTATTCAGACCAGTCGGGATGTTCGCCGCGGACCTTGCGGTAGTAGTGGCGGAGCCCCTCCGCCAGCCCGGCGCCCTCGATGAACTCAGCCGTCCCCTCCGCCACCAGGTACTCGTACCGGTCGCGGCCCTGGACGTGCAGGCTGGCCCGCGGATCGCGACGGAGGTTGTGGGTCTTCGCCCGGGTCTGCGTGACCGAGATCTTGAGACGGCCATCATCGTCCAGGAGATACAGGATGTTGGAGAGCTGGGGGCGGCCGTCGCGCTTGATCGTGGCCAGGATGCCATCGTGACGCACCTTGATGAACTGGCGCGCGCGATCGAGGTCGATCATGCCCCCAAATGCTACAGCCGGCGCCCGAAGGCACCGGCTGCATTGAAGTCAGCTCAAAAGCTAACTACTTCTTCTTCGAGGACTTCTTAGCGGCTTTCTTCTTTCCGCCTGCTTTCTTCTTTGCGGCCATCCGGGCTCACCTCCTTCTTAGCAAGATTCTCCCGGTCGGCCGCTGTGACGCCGCCGCCAAACGCGCGTGAGCGCCACGGGTACCGTGGACGCGCGGGCGCCGGCGAGGCCGGTACCGGAAGCAAAGAGAAGAGAGAGACATGAGGGGAGCGACGACGTGCCGCGATCGACCCTCGGGACTCGCCAGACCATGCGACGCCGACCATCGACCTGGTTCGCGGAGTTTTTTGAGTGTTGCCCTTCATCAGATCCTCGCCCTGATCAACGCAACGATCAGAGCGCGGCTGCGCGCTCATTAAGTGCGACCATAGCATGAATTGAGCCGCTTTGCATACTCACCGCCCAATTTTTTTCGCAAGCGGCGGCGACGAGCGGGCGCGTGAGCGTCAGCGAACAGAATTTTCCGGAATTTTTCCGCGCTTACGGGCAACGACCGCCATCGCAGCAGGTTTCGTAATAAAGACCGCAACCACGACAGCGAAATTTGCGTCCATCCCAATCCGTTGCGCCCCCGCATGGGCACTCCGGTCCTTCATGCGACCACAACGGGTGTGCTGACAGCTCGGCTGAAGCCGAAGAGGAAGAGACGACGACGGTCTCTTCCTCTTTTTTGGTTACGAGCAACCGCTCGTGCTGCCGCAGTTGAGGCACTTGTAGCAGGTGCCGTTGCGAATCATGATCGAGCCGCAGTCCGAGCAGGCCGGCGCGTCCTCCTGGCCCACGAAACTGATCTTGATCGGGCTCGAATCGACCGGTGCCGGCTTGATCGGGGCTGCCGCCGGGGCTGCCGGCGCCTCAAGCTCAACGATCGGCTCGCGGCGCACGAGGCCGATCGCCTCCTGCTGGGTTCCGCTCAGGAATTTCGAGGTGAGCCAGCGGAAGATGTAGTCGGTGATCGACTTCGCGATCGGAATTTCAGGGTTCTTCGTGAATCCCGAGGGTTCGAAACGGGTGTGGGCAAATTTCTTCACCAGCACCTCGAGCGGGACCCCGTACTGGAGCGCGAGCGAGATGCTGGTCGCGAAGGCGTCCATCAGCCCGGAGATGGTGCTGCCTTCCTTGGACATCACCAGAAAGATCTCGCCCGGCGTGCCGTCCTCATAGATGCCGACCGTGATGTAGCCTTCGTGGCCCTGGATATCGAACTTGTGGGTGATCGCCCGGCGCTCGTCGGGCAGCTTGCGGCGCACGGCCCGCGCCGGCTCGGCGGTGACCACCGCGGCCGGCTCGGCCGCCGTCTTCTTGCTATCCAGCGCCGTATTCAGCGGTTGCGACCGCTTGGAACCGTCCCGATAGATGGCGATCGCCTTGAGGCCCATCCGCCACCCCTCCAGATAGACCTCCATGATGTCCTCGGCCGTCGCCTGCTCCGGCATGTTGACGGTCTTGGAGATCGCCCCCGAGATGAAGGGTTGCGCCGCCGCCATCATCTTGACGTGCCCCATGTAGTGGATCGTCCGGGAGCCCTTGGCCGGCTTGAAGGCACAGTCGAACACCGCCAGGTCATCCGGCCGAAGGTGCGGGGCGCCTTCGATGGTGTCGTTCTCGTCGATGTACTGGAGGATCTCGGAAACCTGGGCCTCGGGGTACCCGATGCGGCGCAGGGCGATCGGCACCGTCTGGTTGACGATCTTGAGCATGCCGCCGCCAACCAGCTTCTTGTACTTGACCAGGGCGATGTCCGGCTCGATGCCCGTGGTGTCGCAGTCCATCATGAAGCCGATCGTGCCGGTGGGCGCGATCACGGTCGCCTGGGCATTGCGATAACCATAGAGGTCGCCCAACTGGCAGGCCTTGTCCCAGGCATCCCGGGCGGCGCTCAGCAGCGGCAGCGGCACGTGTGCCGGGTTGATGTGGTCGACCGAGCTCCGGTGCTGGTCCATGACCCGTAGCATGGGCTCGCGGTTGACGGCAAAGCCGTTGAAGGGACCCTTCTTCTGGGCGATCCGCGCCGACTGGGCGTAGGCCTCGCCCGTCATCACGGCGGTGAGCGCGGCCGCCACGTCGCGGCCCGCGTCGCTGTCGTAGGGCAGACCTGATGCCATCAGCAGCGCGCCGAGGTTGGCATAACCCAAGCCTAGAGGCCGGAAATCCTTGCTATTCTGCGTAATCGCCTCGGTCGGATAGCTGGCGTTGTCGACCAGGATTTCCTGGGCGGTGATCAGCACCCGGCAGGCCTCGCGATAGGCCTCGACGTCGAACTCTCCGCGGCCGTCGAGAAACTTCATCAGGTTGATGGAGGCGAGGTTGCAGGACGTGTCATCGAGGAACATGTACTCGGAGCAGGGGTTCGAGGCGTTGATCCGGTCGGTGTTGGGGGAGGTATGCCAGTGGTTGACCGTGGTGTCGTATTGCAGCCCTGGATCGCCACAGGCCCAGGCGGCGTCGGCCATCATTCGCATCAGATCACGCGCCTTGTAGGTGTCCATGATCTGGCCGGTCGTGATGGCGAAGGTATGCCACTCGGCGTCCTCTTCCACGGCCTTCATGAAGTCGTCCTTGACCCGGACGCTGTTGTTGGAGTTCTGGAAGAAGATCGAGCTGTAAGCCGGGCCGTTGAAGGACGGGTCGTATCCGCCTTCGATCAGCGTCCAGGCCTTGCGCTCCTCCTCGACCTTGCAGTTGATGAACTCGACGATGTCGGGATGGTCGGCGTTGAGGATGACCATCTTGGCCGCCCGCCGCGTTTTGCCGCCGGACTTGATCACGCCGGCAAAGGCGTCGAAGCCCTTCATGAAGGAGACGGGCCCGGAGGCCGTGCCCCCACCCGCGAGCAGCTCGCGCGAGGAGCGAAGCGGCGAGAGGTTCGAGCCGGTCCCCGAGCCGTACTTGAAGAGCATGCCCTCGGTCTTGGCCAGGGTGAGGATCGACTCCATCCGATCCTCGACCTTGTTGATAAAGCAAGCCGACAATTGAGGGCGTTGCTCGATCCCCGCGTTGAACCAGACGGGACTGTTGAACGCCGCCTTCTGATGCACTAACAGGTGCGTCAGCTCATCCCGGAAGATCTCCGCGGCCTCGGGCGTGGCGAAGTATCCCTGCTTGTTCGCCCACCCGTGGATGGTGCGAACCACGCGGCCGATCAGCTGCTTGACGCTGCGCTCCCGCTCCGGTGTCCCAATGACCCCACGGAAATACTTGGAGACGACGACATTGGTAGCGACCTGCGACCAGCTGGTCGGGATCTCCACGTCGTGCTGTTCGAAGACGGCCTCACCCTTTTCGTTGCTGATGGCGGCCTCGCGCGTTTCCCATTGCACCTCGTCGAACGGGGCCACGCCCGGGCGGGTAAAGTACCGCTTCCAGGGAAGGCCGTTTCGGTTGCGCTTCGAGGCGCCGGCGGGGGCCGCTGCGGTCAAGTTGGGTCGGTCGGTCGACGTCTTTTGGGTGGATCGGGCCATCGATGAACCTCCAAAGGGTGGGGTGGAGAGCGGCCCACATCGTATGCCGTAGGATGAAGCCTGTCAAGCATTTTACCACAGCCCGTAGGGTTCACCGCCGGCTTTGGCCACAACATATGCCGCTACCAGCCTGATGCTGATCGTAGGCCTTTTCCTCTCCGTTAGCGGCCTGATCGTGTTTCGCTTTGCGCTTCGCCAGGGCCGTCGGGCGGCCCTCTTCTCCAGCGAGTTCTGGGTGACCTTTCCCGAGTTCGCCCGCTATCGGCTGAGGCGGCTATGGCCGGCGCCTCTCGGACTGGCCGGCGCCATCCTACTTATATGGGGCCTGGTTTTGCTCTTCCAGTGGCTGCTCGCCTACTACGCGGCGCGGCTGGGCCACCCGCTGGGCTAGCTAGCCCGCCAGGTCACGTTTGCGCAGCTTGATACGGTCGCCCGCGTTCAGCACCCGTTTTCGCATCCGGATCCCCTTCGGCGTCACCTCGACCAGCTCGTCGTCCTCGATGAAGTCGAGGCACTCCTCCAATGACATCTGGCGGGCTGGCACCAGCTTGACGGTGGCGTCCTCCGTCGAGGCCCGCATGTTCGTCTTCTGCTTCTGCTTGGTGGCGTTGACGTCGATGTCCCCGCCCCGGCGGTTGAGCCCGATGATCATGCCCTCGTAGACCTGGGTGCCGGGGCCGATGAAGGGCTGACCACGTTCCTGGACGCCCTGCAACCCGTAGGCGACGGCCATGCCCGTCTGACTTGCGGTCAGCACCCCATTGCGCGTCCGGGGGGGCAAGGTCCGCCACGGCTCCCAGCCGACCAGCCGGGTCGACATCACCCCGGTCCCCCGGGTCAGCGTCAGGATCAGGCTACGCAGGCCGATCAGCGCCCGGGTGGGCGCGAGATAGGCGAGTCGGGCTCCGCTGCCGGCATCGGTGCGCATCGTCTGCAGCTGCGCCCCACGGGAGCCGAGCGCCTCGGTGATGGCGCCCACGGCGTCGAGGCTGCAGTCGATGATGCACTCCTCGACCGGCTCGTGCCGTTGCCCGTCGATGTCGCGCGTGATGACGGCCGGGCGCGAGACCTCGAACTCGTAGCCCTCGCGACGCATGGTCTCGATCAGGATCGCAAGATGCAACTCGCCACGACCGCTGACCTCGAAGATGTCGGCGGTCGCCCCATCGGCGACCTTGAGCGCCACGTTGGTCTGCAATTCACGCTCGAGCCGAGCCCGGAGCTGGCGCGAGGTGCTGCTGGTGGTCGCCTCGCGGCCGGCGAAGGGCGACTGGTTGACCGAGAATTGCATCCGCAGGGTTGGCTCGCTGACCTCGAGCCGGGGCAGGGGTTCCGGATGCTCGGCATCCGCGACCGTGTCGCCCACCGCGATATCCGGAAGGCCGGCGATGTACACGATCTCGCCCGCCGAGGCGGACGCGGCCGGGCGCCGCTGCAAGGCCTCAACCGTCAGCAGCGTCGTGATCCGCTGGCGGGGGCCGATCCCAGCCTCGCTGCAGCGGACCACCTCCTGGCCCGGCCGGAGGGTGCCGCGCGTGATCCGGCCTATCGCCAACCGGCCGATGTGGTTGTCGTGATCGAGGTTGCTCACCAGCAGTTGCAGCGGGCCTTCCGAGTCGCCCAACGGTGGCGGGATGTAGCTGAGCAGCGCATCGAGCAGCGGCTCGAGGGTGGTGCCCGGGTGGCGCAGGTCGACCGTGGCCGTCCCCTCGCGTGCGTTCGTGTAGATGACCGGGGCACTCAGCTGGTCCGCATGCTTGGCCAGCTCGAGGAGCAGATCGTGGGTCGCTTCAACGGTCTCGGCGGGCCGCGCGTTGACGCGGTCGATCTTGTTCACCACGATGATCGGCGTCAGGCCGAGCTCGAGCGCCTGCCGCAGCACGACCCGGGTTTGCGGCATCGGGCCCTCGAGCGCGTCGACCAGCAGGAGGCAGCCCTCCGCCATGCCGAGAACGCGCTCGACCTCTCCACCGAAGTCGGCATGGCCTGGGGTGTCGATGATGTTGATCTTGACGCCGTGATATCGAATCGAGGTGTTCTTGGCGAGGATCGTGATGCCCTTCTCCCGCTCCAGCACGTTGGAGTCCATGATCAGCTCGCCCACCTGCTCATGGGCGGCGAACACGTGCGACTGCTTGAGGAGCGCGTCGACAAGGGTGGTCTTTCCGTGATCGACGTGCGCGATGATGGCGACATTCCGCAGATCGTCGCGGCGGACTGGCCGGAGTTCTTCTATGGCGATGGCTGGACCATCCTAGGCAACCCCTTCCCCTGGCCGGCTGGCCGGCTCGGAGAGGAAGTCGACGACCAGCCGGTTGAACCGGTCCGGCTCCTCCATCTGCGGCGTGTGCCCACTGTCATCGAAGATAACGACCCTTCCCCTGGGAAGTTTGTCCTTCGCCGACTCAGCGTGGCTCGCCGGGAAGATGTGGTCGTGCCGGCCCCAGATCAGGAGCGTCGGCATGCGCAGCTCGGAGAGGCGGTCCTCGACGCCGACCCCGCCCCGAAGCTGGGTCATCCCGGCGATCGAGCGGAGGGCCGAGAGGTAGGCGGCGCGATACTCCGGCGTCGATAGGAGCACGCCGTGGCTGGCGATTCGGTCGTCGCTCCAGGTGGTCTCGACCCGGTTGGGCCGCCGCAGATACCATCCCCAGAATCGGCGGATGGTGGCGGGGTTCATCCGTCGCAAGGCGCGGGCCGTCCCGCGGAGAGTCAGCTCGCCGAGGCCCCTGGTCAACAGGATGCGGTAGGCGAGCACGCGCCGGGGCGGCCCAACCCCGAGCGCGTCGACGAGGACGAGTCGCTCGACTAACTCCGGCGATTCGAGGGCGAGGCCGAGGGCGACCCGGCCCCCCATCGACACGCCCATCACCGCGGCCCGCTCGAGGCCTTCTGATGCCATCAGATCGGAAACGGCTTTGACGAAGAGCTCGATGGTGTAGTCGAGCAGGGGTTTGTCGGATTTGCCGAAGCCGGGCAGGTCGATCGCGACCACCCGATGGCGCGCGGCAAGCGCCTCGAGATTGTAGTAGAACTCGACCGCGGCCGAGCTGCCCAGACCGTGAACCAGCACCAGCGGAGGTCCGCTGCCGCCGCAGACGTAGTGGATGTTGACCCCATCGACCGCCAGCGTTCGGCTTTCGAAAGAGGGAAACTGTGCCGCCATGACCTGAGTCTATCGACGCAGCCGCCTCTAAGCGCTCCGCGCGGAGACCGGAGCGGCGAAACCGAAATAGGCGAGGACCGCACCGCTCACCAGGTGGAGCGCGATGTCGAGCCCGCCGATGTACAGGAGTCCGAGCGGATTCGCGACAAAGACACCGAGCACCCCGAGAAGCAGAAGGATCACGCCGACGATCTGGCAAAACGTCCTGGCGTTCGCCAGGCTCCCGGCCGCGGCCAGGCCGGCAATGCCGATCACAACATGGACCAGGTTATGCAGGAGATTGATCTTAAAGAGTCCCAGGAGCGCGCTGTTGGTGAGCGTGGAGGAACCGCCCGCGAACGGGAGAAAGCCAAGGACGCCGGCCGCGAGGTAGATAGCCCCGAAGACGAGCGCGACCATTTGCAGCGTCGATCGATTGCCCATCTGCGTCACCCCCGAGAAAATTCCTGGCGCCAGCTTACTGCGCTTTGGTCCGTAGCTCGAGGTAGGCCCGCTCGATACGGGCGGCCGGCTCACCCTGCAGCTCGGGAAGGTTGATGGCAACATTCCCGAGCGCGCCGGCAAAACCGGTCTGCAGCAGCTCACTCCCAACCGCCAGGTCCGAGGCCGTCATCTCCCAGCTTCGTTTGCTGACCTCGGGCAGCAGCGCCAGGCAGCGCGCCGCCGCCGTGGCGGCCTCCAGCGGGACCTCGGCCGCCCGCTCGTAGGCCCGTGCCAATGCCTCACCGTGCGTGCCTGATTTGCGCGCGTCGATCACGGCGCGGTAGGCGTCGATATCGTCCTGGCTCAGCTCGAGCAAACGCGCGGCGAGCTGATCGAATTCGGGCACGAGGCCGGTGAGGACGTCCCGATCCTCAGCCGCCTTCGCCTTCCTCGCGCTGAGCTTCGCCACCATGCTCAGCAGGGCCGCGCCCATGGCGGCTCCTAATGCCGCCGCACTCCCGCCGCCCGGCACCGCAGCCGTGGATGCGAGCGCCTCCAGGTAGCCGCCCACGGTCTGGTCTCTAACCGGTTTCGTCATTCCGCCGCCCACACCCTCTTCTCGAGGATCTGGTCCATGTGAAAGGCCGGCTCGACGACGGCATCCTTGATGACGCCCACCGCAGCATCGAGCGGGATGGTGCCCACGATCTCCGAAGCTTCGACCTCGACGCCGCGGCGCTTCGCCTCGTCGCGGATCACGCTGAAAACTTTCCAGATGTTTGTGACGCGGTAATCGGTGAGGTTCATCGAGACCTGAACCAGGCCACGGTCGGCAAGCTCGAAGCCGAGCGCTTTGACGTTCGGCAAACCGCCGGAAGAGGCGCGAATGGTTTTCGCGATATCCTTGGCGACCTGCAGGTCCGCGGTCTTGAGATTGACGTTGTAGGCGATCAGCGGGATGCGGGCACCGACGGCGGTCGCGCCGGCGCTGGGGTTGACCGCGGGCGGACCCTCGTCCGGGACCCGGTCGGGATCGCCGATGTGGCCGAGCAGGTCCTCGTAGCCACCGCGCCGAACCTTCTCCAGCTCGCGACGCTCCGCTCGACGGGCGGCCTCGCCGTAGTAGTAGACGGGGACCTGCAGCTCTTTCCAGAGCCGCGCCCCGAACGCATGGGCCAGGTCGACGCAGATGCTCATCGGAAGGTCGGCAAACGGGACGAAGGGGACCACGTCGGTCGCGCCCATTCGTGGGTGCTCGCCGCGATGCCGGCGCAGGTCGATCCGTTCGGTCGCGACGGTGGCGCCGGCCATCGCCGCGTCGACCACGAGACCTGGCTCGGCCACGAAGGTCACCACCATCCGATTGTGGGCGGCGTCGGCCTGGACGTCGACGACGCGGGCTCCCGCAGCGCGGATCGCATCGGCGATCGCCGTGATGACGTCGAGGCGCCGGCCCTCAGAGAAATTAGGGACGCATTCTACAAGGGCTCCCAGACCGCACCTCCCGCCACCGTTTGGATGACGCGGTTCACGCCGACATAGTAGGGAATGGCTTCCGGGGCTTCGACGTCGAGGACGACACAGTCCGCAAAACTGCCGGGTCGCAGGCACCCGGCGAGACCATCGAGCTTCAGCGAGCGCGCCGCATGCAGCGTGGCGCCGCACAAAGCCTCGAGCGGCGTCATTCCCCACTCCACGCAGGCCAGGCTCATCGCCATCGGCAGGCTCTCGGAATTGCTGGTGCCGGGGTTGAGATCCGACGCGATGGCCATCGGCAGCCCGGCGTCGCGCATCGCCTCGATGGGCGGGCGCGGTCCGTGCGTCGTGAAGTTGGCGCTCGGGCAGAGCACCGCCACCGTGCCGGCCTTCGCCAGCGCCGTGATCTGGGCCGGGGTCGCGAATTCGAGATGGTCGGCACTGCTCGCTCCCAGCTCGGCCGCGATGTCCGGGCCGTCACCCGGCCCCAGCTGCGCAGCGTGGACGCGAAGCAGGTAGCCCAAAGCCTTGGCCCGGCCGAGCAGCGCGCGGGTTTCGGCCGCCGTGAACGCTGGTGCCTCACACCACGCGTCGCAGAAGACCGCCCACGGCGTGAATGCGGGAAGCATTTCATCGATCAGCGAGCGCAGGTAGGCCTGCCGCTCGGCGCCGGGCGGAACGACATGGGCGCCGAGGAAGGTCGGCATCACCCGCAGCCGGGTCCGCTCGGCCAGCTTCCGAAGGACATCGAGCGACTTGGCCTCGTTGTCGAGGTCGAGCCCATACCCCGTCTTGGCTTCGATGGTGGTGGTGCCGTTGGCGAGAAACCGGTTGGCCCGCGCTTCGGCAAGCTCAAGCAGGGTCGAAGCCTCGGCCGCCCGGGTCAGCCGCACGGTTCGCGCGATCCCGCGCTCGCCCGACTGCTGCGCCTGGTACCTGGCGCCGCTCACCCGTTCCGCGAACTCATCAGCCCGCGATCCGGCGAAGACCGGATGCGTGTGGGCATCCACCAGCCCCGGAATGACGCACGCCCCCTGGGCGTCGAGCAGGTCGCCGTCGAGCCTGACCTGCGACTCGAGCTCGCGGTCCTGCCCGACCCAGACCACGCGTCCCGCCCGCGCCGCCAGGGCGCCGTCACGGATTCGGCCGAGGGCATCGTCCGTCCCCGCCATCATGGTCGCGAGCTGACCGGCGTGGCGAAGGGCGAAGTCGGCGCGGATCAAGTGGCCCGATCGATACCGTGCTGGCGGGCGAACGCCACCGCAATCTCGTAGCCCGCGTCCGCATGGCGAATCACGCCCATCCCCGGGTCGGTGGTCAGGACGCGCTCCAGCCGGTCCTGCATCGCCGCCGTGCCGTCGGCGACGACCACCATGCCGGCGTGGATGGAGTTGCCGATGCCGACGCCGCCGCCGTGATGCACCGACACCCAGCTCGCGCCCGCCGCGGTGTTGAGCAGCGCATTGAGGATCGGCCAGTCCGCGATCGCGTCGCTGCCGTCGCGCATGGCCTCGGTTTCGCGATAGGGGGAGGCCACTGACCCGGCATCGAGGTGATCGCGCCCGATCACGATCGGCGCGGCGAGCTCGCCGGATTTCACCATCTCGTTGAAGCGCAGGCCGACCTTCGCGCGCTCGCCGTAGCCAAGCCAGCAGATTCGGGCCGGCAGGCCCTGGAACTGGACCCGTTCACGGGCCAGCCGCAGCCAGCGGTGTAGGTGCTCGTTGTCGGGCAGGGCGTCCATGACGGCGCGGTCGGTGCGATCGATGTCCCCGGCATCGCCGCTCAACGCGACCCAACGGAATGGGCCCTTTCCCTCGGAGAACAGGGGTCGGATGTAGGCGGGCACAAAACCCGGGATGTCGAACGCATTCGTGACGCCCGCTTCGAGCGCGAGACCACGCAGGTTGTTGCCGTAGTCGAAGGTCTCGGCGCCCTTCCGCTGCAAACCGAGCATCGCCCCGAGGTGCTCGCGCACCGAGTGCTTCACCATCTCCAGGTATTCCTGGGGATCGCGGGCGCGCAGATCCTTCGCCTCATCGACGGTGAGGGGCGCCGGGATATAGCCGCGCAGCGGGTCATGCGCGGATGTCTGGTCGGTCACGACGTCGGGCGCGAAGCCACGACGCAGGAGCTCGGCGTAAACCTCCGCCGCATTGCCCACCACGCCGATCGATATCGCCGAACTCGATTGGCGGGCTTCTTCCGCCCAGACGATGGCCTCATCGAGGTTGGCCGTTGCCCTGTCGAGGTAGCGCGTCTTCAGCCGGCGCTCGATCCGTGCCGCGTCCACCTCGACGCAGAGCGCGACGCCCTCCTGCATCGTCACTGCCAGCGGCTGGGCGCCGCCCATGCCGCCCAGCCCGCTGGTGAGCACGATTCGGCCGCGTAAGGTGCCACCGAACCGCTTGGCGGCGAGCGCGCCGAACGTTTCGTAGGTCCCCTGAAGGATCCCCTGGCTGCCGATGTAGATCCAGCTCCCGGCGGTCATCTGACCGTACATGATCAGGCCGAGGCGCTCCAGCTCCCAGAAATGTTCCCAGGTGGCCCAGCGCGGCACCAGCAGGCTGTTTGCGATCAGGACCCGAGGCGCGTATTCGTGGGTTCGAAAAATGCCCACCGGTTTGCCGGATTGCACCAGCAACGTCTGGTCGTCCTCGAGCCGCTGGAGGGCGGCCACGATCGCGTGGAACGACGGCCAGTCGCGGGCCGCCTTGCCGGTGCCGCCGTAGACGACCAGATCCTCCGGGCGCTCGGCCACCTCCGGGTCCAGGTTGTTGCAGAGCATCCGCAGCGCCGCCTCCTGCTGCCAGCCGCGGGTGCTGAGCTGCGTGCCACGGGCGGCCCGGATCGGGGTCGACATCGTCGTCACGCCGGCACGAGCGGTTTGGCGCTGGCCCCGATCGCTGCCAGCCGGCCGCTGCGCACCAGCTCGATCGCCGCCTGGATCTCAGGTGCGAGCACGCGGTCGTGGTCGAGCGGCGGGACCTTCTCCCGGATCGCCGCCTGTGCCTCGCTCGTCAGCCGGCCGGGCTTCAGCGGCGCCAGCAGGTCGATCCCCTGCGCGGCACCGAGGGCCTCCAGCGCAAGGATGCTCTCGACGTTGGTCGCCATCTGGCGAGCGCGAAGCGCGCTGTGCCAGCCCATGCTGTTGTGGTCCTCCTGGTCGGCGGACGTCGGTAGCGAGTGGACGCTGGCCGGCGTTGCAAGGAGCTGATTGTCGGTGACCAGGGCGGCCGCCGTGTACTGCAAGAGCATGTAGCCGGAATCGAGACCGGAGTGGCGGGTGAGGAAGGGCGGCAGCTCCGAGAGGAACCCGGTGAGCATCCGGAACAAGCGCCGCTCAGATATACTGCCGAGCTCGCTGAGGCCGAGGCTGGCCGTATCGAGCGCGAGCGCCAGCGGCTCGCCGTGGAAATTGCCCCCGGAGAGCACCGCGTCATCGTCGGCGAAGACCAGTGGATTGTCGGTGCCCGCGTTGAGTTCGACCGCCAGCACGCGGCGCAGGTAGTCGATCGCGTCGTGGCAGGCGCCATGCACCTGGGCGGCGCAGCGCAACGAATAGGCGTCCTGCACCCGGTCGCAGAGCACGTGCGACTCGGCGATCCCGCTGCCTTCGGTCAGGGCGAAGATGCGGGCGGCCGACGCGACCTGGCCGGGATGAGGCCGCACGCCGTGGATGCGGGGATCGAAGGCGGTGCGCGAGCCGCGCAGGGCCTCCACGCTGAGCGCCGCCACCACGTCGGCGGTCAAGAGGAGCCGCTGCGCATCGTGCAGCACCAGGCTGGCGGCACCAGTCATGAAATGGGTGCCGTTGAGCACGCTGAGCGCGTCCTTCGCTTGCAACGCAACGGGCTCGAGGCCGGCGGCCTTGAGCGCATCGGCGCCCGTCCGCCGCTCGCCTTTCCAGAGCACCTCTCCCTCGCCGATCAGCACCAGGCCGACGTGCGCGGATGGCGCGAGGTCGCCGCTGGCGCCCAGGGAACCCTTCTCGGGCACCAATGGATAGATATCGTGGTTGAGGAGGTCGACCAGCCGCTCGGCCACCACGAGGCTGACGCCGGAGGTGCCCTGGCAGAACTGGTTGACGCGGACAAGCATCCCGGCGCGCACCAGTTCTTCTGGAAGTGGCGGACCAACGCCGACCGCGTGGCTCATCAACAGGTTGCGCTGCAGCTGGCGGGCGTCGGCCGGCGGGATCCGGACGTTCTTGAGCGCGCCAACCCCGGTGGTCAGTCCATAGACCACCCGATCCTCGGCAACCAGCCGGTCAACCAGGTTACGCGCCCGCTGCAGCCGGGCTCTGGCCCCCGGCCCGAGGCTGACCCGCTCGCCCTGGCGCGCCACGGCCACCACATCGGCGGGGCGCAGCGACTGGCCGTCAAGCGTGACTGACAAGCTCAGCCCATGTTACTGATGGGCGGCTGAGCCGCCTGCGTAAAGAATCGATAAGCCGGCCATTGCGGATGCGCCGGGAGGCCTTAACGGTCGTAGAATTGGGTCCGAGTTTTGGCCATGACAATAACCCCGCTCGGGCGAGGAGTGGGGAGATGAGGGCCGCGTCCCTGGGACGCCTTGCGCTGAGCGCAACCCTCGCCCTGATGCTCAGCGCGTGCGTCCTGCCCGACGCCGGGGCCGTCAAAGCGACGCCCTCGACGTCGGCGTTCGCGATCACCAGCCCGACGCCGCCCACCATCACAGCACCGACCAACCTGGTCCGTCCCGGCACCATCACGTTCCTTTCGGACACGACCTATCCGCCACAGGAGTCGATCGAGCCGGCGACCCAGCAAGCAGTCGGCTTCGATATCGAGATCGCGCAGGCGGTCGCCAACAAGATGGGGTTGACGGCCACCATCCAGAAGACCGACTCGCCGCAGATCGTCAGTGCCCTGCGAGCCAAGAAAGGCGACGCCATCATCTCGGCATTGCAGATCACGCCGGACCTCGAGCGCGAGGTGGCGCTGGTTGCCTACTTCCGCGCCGGGCAGGCAATTCTGGTGCGCAAGGGCAACCCCTCGGGCATCACCGGCTTGACCGACCTCTGCGGCAAGAAGGTCGCCGTCCAGGTGCAGAGCCCCGAAGAGAACACGGTCGACGAGGCGAACGGCGGGATTTGCAAGGACAGTCACATCAACAAGCAGGTTTACCCGACCGACCTCCAGGCGGTCCTCATTCTGAAGCAGCGCGGGGTGGATGCCGCCCTCGATGACTCGCCGGTCGCCGCCTATTTCGTCAAACAAACCCCCGACCAACTGGAGCAGGCCGGCGGCCCCTTCAAGACCAACCCCGAGGGGATTGCGGTCGACCCCAAGAACGGCGAGCTGCTCCGCGCGATGCAGCAGGCGATGATGGCGATCTACAACGACGGCACCTATCGCCAGATCCTGACCAAGTGGAACCTCCTGGACGGCGAGATCCCCGCATCGCAAATCGTGGTCAATCCCAGCCCGACAAACTCTTAGGCCGACTCCCCGGTGGGGATGTTGCGACTAGCGGCGGCCGGCGATCTCTGGGGGCTCCACCTTCCAGTCGGCGTCCTCTTCCGGCGCGGGTGGATTGACGAAGCGCCGATGATACTGCTCGATCCGGATGATGCCGACGATCGTGATCGCCAGCCCGAGCCCGATCCCCAGCACCGCCTGGTTGCGCGACGCCGTGGGCGAAAGCGTGGTATCGGCGAAGGCACTCCCCTGGACCAGGCTGAGCACGATGCCGCTGAGCCCGCCGACCGCGGCCGACGCGACCAGCGTGGCGGCGGCCAGGCGCGCCAGCAGCGATTCTGTCACGCCCAGGGCGAGCCACCGCTGCCGAGCCATGATGGTGATCGCGCCAAAGGCGAGCAGGAGGAGCAGCAGCAGGATGCCGGTTTCGATCAAGCCGGCCCTGTAGTTGGCGGCGTCAAGCGGCATGCCATGCCTATCCTAGCCCGCTGCGAACGGGTCAGCTGGCGAATCGTGCTTGTAGCGTCAGCAGCTCGGCCTGGGCGTCGGCCATCGCGTTCTTTGGGCTGGCGTTGCCGAGCACCAGGTCGTGCAGGTGGCGCTGCAGGACGGACGACGCCTCGACGTAATGCACCAGCTTTGGCCGCGGTCGGGCGTTTGCCAGGTTGGACAGGAAGACGCCGATTTGCGGATTCGCCCTGCGCACGTCGGCGGATTTCTGCAGCGAGGTCCAGATCGGCAGCTCGCCCGTCTGTTGCGCCTGGACTTCCGGGCTGGTCAGATACCGCAACCACGCGACGGCCAGGTCGGCATGGGCGCTGTTGGCCAGGACGCCCAGACCGAGGAAGCCGCTAACCGAGGCGGCGGGCTGTCCGGTCGAGGCTGCCGCGGGGATGGGCGCCACCGCGCCCTGCCCGACGATCTGGGAGTAGACCGGATCGTTCATCGCGCCCCAGACGAAGTTCCAGTTGGTGGTAAAGGCCACCCCACCGGAGAGGAAGGCCCGCATGGCGTCCGGTTCGTTGCTGGCCGCGATCTCGGCACGCACCAGATGTTCATCGATCAGCTGCCGCATGAAGGCCGCGGCGCGCTGTGCCGGCTGCTGCAGTAGCAGCGGTTTCCCGGCGACGTCGAAGAGGTCGCCCCCGAACTGGGCGGTGATCCGGACGAAGTCCGACACCAGGCCCTCGTCCTGCCCCCAGGAGTCGGTATAGGGCGTCACGCGACGGCGCAACGCTGTCATCTGCACGTACCAGTCCTCGAGCGTTTTGGGCGGCTCATTGAAGCCAGCGGTGCGCAATTGACTCTTGTTGTAGTAGAGACTCTGCACGTTGAGTACGTGCGGCATCGCCCAGTTGACGCCTTTGTAGGAGAAGGCGTCGAGCAGGCTGGCCATGATGTCAGAGCGGGCATCGTCGGGGATCTGATCTTTCAGGCTGAGCAGCTGCCGGCGGCTGGCAAACTCCGGCACCCAGACCTGGTCGAGCGCGACCACATCGTAGGGCGCCGGCTTGGAGAGCCCCGCCGCGAGGATGCTCTCGTAGAGCTCGCGATAATGCGCGGTCTCGATCGAGACGAACACCTTGTTGTCGTGGAGACTGCGGAACCTGTTGGCCAGCGTCTGCAGGACGGCCGGGTCATAGCCGACCTGGTCGAAGAGGAGGGCCCGGATCACGGTCGCTCCGGGCGGCGGCGTCGGTGCCGTCGTACCGGTTCCGGTGGCGCAGGCATCGAGCAGCGACGCCAGGGCGACGCCCCCGGATACGCCAAGCCCTAGGCGCAGCCCGCGGTCGAGGAAGGAGCGGCGGGTGTAGAGGGGCGGCACGACAAGGGGCGTGTCGGACACGTTCCTGTGAGGCTATCAGCGGTTTGTTAACAGGCTCATCGGGACGAGTCGGCGCCCGGCGACAATCCCGTCACGGCCACGTAACAAGGGTCAAAGCGCCGTCGGGTCGCGCGCCTGGAACGGCCCGGTCAGGGATTCGTCGGCCGCCTCGTCCCGCCGTACGCGCGAGCCGTCCCAGTCCATAGAATCGCGGGATGACCGCCGCCTGGCTTTCCGGCATTTTCCCGCCGATCGCGACCGCGTTTGCCGGGGATGGCGCGCTGCGGCCGCCCCCCGCCGGCTTTCTCGAGCTTCTTCGGGACAGCGGATTGCAAGGCGTGGTCGCACTCGGATCGAACGGTGAGGCCGCCCACCTGACCGAAGCCGAGCGGCTGCAGTGGATCCGCTGGGTACGCCAGGCCCTGCCGGCGCCGCTGCGCCTGGTTGCCGGCACCGGCGCGGAATCGACGCTGGGGACCATCGAACGCACCCGCGCCGCAGCGGCGGAAGGCGCGGAGGCCGCGCTCGTCATCACCCCTAGCTACTACCGGCGCCACCTCACGGTTGAGGCGCTGCGCGCCCACTACCACGCGGTGGCCGAGGCGAGCTCGATCCCAATCCTGATCTACAACGTTCCGATGCACATGGGTTATGACCTGGGCGCCGACTGGATTGTCCAGCTCACCGGGCACCCGAACATTGCCGGGCTCAAGGACTCATCCGGTGACATCGCACGGCTACCCCGATTGCGACAAGAGCTCGGGCCCGGCTTCATCCTTCTCGCGGGCGCAGGCGAGAGGATGGTTGAC
>VBGO01000486.1:1402-2411 GCA_005882525.1 Chloroflexota bacterium | reverse complement strand
GCCGGCCCCGGCGCTGATCGCCATCCCCACGACCTACGCCGGCTCCGAGATGACGCCGGTCTTCGGGACGACCGACCGGGCGCAGGGACGCAAGTCGGTGCGGCGGGACCCGGCGGTGCTGCCGAAGCTGGCGATCTACGATCCCGAAGTCACGCTCGACCTTTCCGCCGAGCTCACCGCCTCGACCGCCATGAACGCCCTGGCTCACTGCGTCGAGGCCTGCTACGCACGCGACGTCAACCCGCTCGTCCCTTCGGTCGCCCTCGAGGGCATCCGGCGGATCGTCCGCTCATTGCCGCTGTGCATCACAAACGGTCACAATCTCGACGCCCGCGAGGACCTGCTAACGGGCGCCTTCCTGGCGGGCTTCAGCATCGCCAACGCCACGATGGCGCTGCATCACGGTCTCTGCCACGTGCTCGGTGGCCGCACGGCGGTAGCCCACGGCGTCCTCAACGCCATCATGCTGCCGCACGTCATGCGCTTCAACGCCGACGCGGCTCCCGATGCCATGAGCGCCATCGCCGATGCGATGGACGCGGGGGCTCGGACCCGCGACTTCGCGGCCGCACCGCGGAGCGTTGCGGCGCTGGTCGCCTCGCTTCCGGTGCCGCAGCGGCTGCGGGATGCCGGCGTTCCGGAAGGCATCCTGGACTCGGTGGCCGCGGCGGCCGCCGCGAGCGCCACGGTCCGGGCCAACCCGAAGCCGGTCACGGAGGCGGACGTTCGAGGGCTCCTCGGCGCGGCCTGGTAGGCGGAGTTAGGGTTTCGCGCTCGGCGACGAGCTGACGACCGAGAACGTTACCGTCGGTCGATCGGATGCGGTTGCCTTGAACAGCGCGTTCGTCAGGAACACGCTTGCCGCGGCGAGGAGCACAAACACGACGACGCCGGCCCCAGCCTGCAGGACTGCTCGATTCATGCCTTCCCTTCCCTCCGAGGTGATCCCCTACTGCACGAACACCAACCGGAGGGAGAAAGTTACACCAGTTCGGCGAAGACGACAAGC
>VBGO01000486.1:0-1395 GCA_005882525.1 Chloroflexota bacterium | reverse complement strand
AGGTAAGTCGAGTACGGCATCCTTACTATGTGCCCCCCGACCCGCCGGACCTCGAGCCGGCGCCTCAGCCGACCGCGGTCAATTGGCGCCGGAACCTGGCGGCGCTCTGGCTGGCCGAGGTCACCGCCATCCTCGGCTTCTCCTTTGCGTTCCCCTTCCTGCCCCTCTTCCTCCATCGCGAACTCCACATTCCCAACGGCCCACAGCTCGCCTTCTGGAGCGGCATTTCCGCCGGCGCGACCGGGTTTGCCCTCGCCCTGACCAGCCCGATCTGGGGCCGGCTGGCCGACCGGTATGGCCGCAAGCCGATGCTGGTGCGCGCCATGGTGGGTGGCGGCGTCTCGGTCGGCTTGATGGGCCTGGCCCAATCGGCGCTGCAGCTGACGGTGCTGCGTGGCATCCAGGGAGCGAGCTCGGGGACCGTGGCGGCCGCCACCGCGCTGGTCGCGACCGAGACCCCGGCCGAGCACCTGGCGTGGGCGCTCGGCATCTTGGTCCGGCGACCGCCGGCTTGGCCGCCAACCTTATCGGATTGCGAGTGATCTTCCTCAGCGGTGGCGCCCTGCTGCTATTGGCGATGATCCCGGTACTTTTGGTTGTTCGGGAGAGCCCGCGGCCGCTTGCGCGGAGGGCTCCAGTGCGCACCATGGAGGTCCTTCGGATGGCGCGCGCCGGCACGATCGGCGCCCTCACGGTATTGATGCTCGCCCAGGGATTACTCCAGACAAGTTACGGGGCCGCCCAGCAGCTGGTGGTCTTGCGCCTGCTCGAGCTGACCAGCGCCAAAGACGCACAGTCGTTGACCGGTATCACGTTTGCCGCCGCCGGGATTGCGACGGCGCTCGCATCGATCACCTACTCGCGTCTCCTCCGGCGCAGCAATTACCGGACGTTGATCACGGTGGGCGCTACGCTCCTTGGGCTGGCCCTGTTGGGCTCGGCAGCCGCAACGACGGTTCCGTTCGTGATCACCAGTTTCGTGATCGCCGGCTTCGTCAATGGCGCCCTGATCCCGGCATTCGGCGCGATGATCGGACTCGAAGCGCCCGCCATAGTCCAGGCGACGATCTTCGGGGTCGGCTCGAGCGCGATCTCACTGGGGTTCGGTCTTGGCCCGCTGATCGGCGGCTTCGTCGCTTCGGCGGCCGGTATCCGGGCTGGCCTGATCGTCGCCGCCGCCCTGGCGTTCGTCCTGACCGCGCTGGTCGGGCTCGGTTCCCGCGAACCTCTCCACGCGCGGTGACCGCCGTCACCTGACCCCCGGCGTGCGAGGGAGGGAAATACCTATGATCGAAAGCAGGGATGGCCACCACCTGGGAGACGATCGAAGAGCGAGAACGGCGGGTCAGAGGAACGCGGACCTCGAGTGCGATGGCTCGCGCCGCCGAGCAGGTG
>VBGO01000172.1 GCA_005882525.1 Chloroflexota bacterium | reverse complement strand
ACAGGATGGTGACGACCCGACGCTCTTCAGCCACCCAGCTACCGCTTGAGGAAGCGCACGCGCCGGCGGCGTCGATAGCGCTGGCCGCTGGCTTTCGTCACGACGCTGATGCTTCCGTCGTTTTCGAGCACCGCTTCTTTGACATCGCTGAGCTTCTCCACGCCATGCTCGCGGATGGCCATCTCGACGTCGTCGACGCTGAGCCCTTCCTTTTCCAGGCTCTCGTTGATCACGTTGCCGTCCTTGACCACGACAGTCGGCGGCGGCTCGATCAAACGATCGAACCACGGCCACCGGCTCCGAACCATCGCCACGCCGCGATTGAAGACCAGGAGGATGGCGACGATGATCGCCCCGCCGGTGACCGAGTTGTCCGGGCCCGTGATCGCCGGCTGCAGTGCGTTGGCGACGAGCAGGACCAGGACCAGGTCGAAGGTCGTGAACTGCCCGAGTTCGCGCTTGCCGAAGAGGCGCAGGCCGATGAAGAAGACCACATAGATGATGACCGCGCGGGCGACCAGGTGCCACCAGGGAATGCCGAGATGAAAGATCTCACCGAGACCGCCCATGTCAGGCGAAGTTTACGATTCGGTCAGCGCGTGATGGGGTGACGGAATCCGAAGTCGAGGAGCGTCGCGGCGTCGGTGAAGTGCTGGGTGCTGCCGAGCACCACCACGAGGATCGTGCGCCCGCTGCGCGTCGCCGCCGCGGCCAGACAGTACCCGGCAGCCCCGGTGTAGCCGGGCTTGAGCCCGATCGCCCCCGGATAGGTCCAGAGCAGCCGGTCGATGTTGACCGGGTTGAACGCCTTGTGCTGGGGCGTCGCGTAGATCGCGACTTGCTTCGACGCGACGATCGTGCGGAGGTCCGGGTAATCAGCCAGCAGCGTCGCCCCGACGACGGCCAGGTCGTAGGCCGAGCTGTGGTGGTCGGTCTCATCCAGCCCACTGGGGTTGGTGAAATGCGTCGCCCGCAGGTGGAGCGCGGTGGCTTTCTGATTCATGAAGTCGATGAACCGCGGTCGGTCGACGATTCCCATGGCGACCGCTTCCGCCGCGTCATTGCCGGAATCGAGGAGCATCCCCTCGAGCAGCTCCCGCAGCGTCAGCTTCTCGCCGCTGCTGATCCCCATGTGGTTGGGTTCGACCTGGGTCGCCGCGTCGGGGACCGTGATCAGCCGATCCAGCGGCGCCAGGTCGGCCGCCACCATGGCGGTCATCATCTTGGTGAGGGACGCCTCGGGATACCGGGTCGTCTGCGCCTGCTGGTAGATGATTTGCCCGGCGGTCAGGTCGACGACGATCGCGGCCCGGCCCTTGATCTGGGGAATCTCCGCGATCGGGTGGGTGCGCAGCCAGCTCGCGCTGAGCACCGGGACCTTGACCTGCGGCAGCTGGCTCGGGATCGGCGTCGGTGAGGGCGACGGTGTCGGCTTCGTGGTCGGCGCCGACCGGGCGGCGACCGACGGATGCGGGGTCGCGGTCCGCGCGGTGGCGGCGACCGGCGTGATGTCGCGGTGCGGCTGCAGCTGCGAAAAAGCGCGGCTGCCCAGCAAAAGCGCCACGGCCACGATCAGCAGCCGGATCACGGGAGTGCGCCGGCGCGGAGGCGCGACCAGACGGCGCGACGAGCGGCGGCCGCGCGTCCCGAGGCTGTAGCCGGACGTAGGGTATGACGTTCGCCTCAAGAAGTCCGCTTCATGATGGGTGACCGTCCATGGGATGTCAAGGTTATTTGCTTCAGGGGCCGCCGAGTTGATAAACAAGAAGGAGAACCCTCAGGAGGTTGAGTGACATGCCGCAAAGCGCGTGGAGCCCGAAACGAGAGCGCCAGTACGAACACATCAAGGAGAGCCTCGAGGAGCGCGGAACCCGCGAGGAGAAAGCCGAAGAGATCGCCGCCCGGACGGTGAACAAGGATCGCGCTCGAGCCGGCGAAGCCAAAGAGGCGAGCCGGACATCCATCCAGGACATCTCGCCCGAGCGCCGCGGTGGTTTGCGCTCCCACACCGGGTCGAAGGGCCGAACCTACGACCAGTTACGCAACGAGGCCCGGGAGCGTGGCATCAAGGGTCGGTCCCGGATGTCGAAGGCCCAGCTTCAACGCGCGGTCGACGCCAAGTAGCGCTGGGCCGTGACCGCTCGCCTCTGTCGCGATCACGACCGTCGGACGGAAAGAGCATGAGGAGCCGCAACTCCGGCTCCGGGCTACCGGGGCGGCCCGCCAGGGCGGCGGCGATTTGCTGAGCGCTTACCTCTGGCATGGTTCTTCAGTCAGGCCCGAGCGTCGACCCGTCCTCAACCATCAAACGTAGGGGATCGTTACAGTCCGCGTAGCGGCGGGCGCTCGTTCCGAATGTGTCTACAGGTGGAAGAGCGCGCGTAGCAAGGCAGCAACAAGCGCGCCGGCCACCACGCAGACGATGAACGGGACGCGCAACGCCGCCAGGCCGCCGGCCACAATCACCGCCGGAATCTTCACGTCGACATGAACGACGCCGTTGGGGCCGGTGAGCTCGATGGCGACCAGCGCGGCCAGCAACGCGGGCGCCAACCCGGCCGTCCGTGCCGTGATGGCGGTCGGGATGTTCGGAAGCAGAGGCCCGGTGGCGCGCATCGCGAAGGTCAGCCCAGCGAGGCCGAGGACGAGGCCGAGCGCTAGCGAGCCAGCCACAGGCCGACCACGGCGGCGCCGGCGAGCGGGACGCCCGGTGGGGTGAAGGGCGCGAGCAGCAAGGCTACGGCGGCGCCACCGAGGGCGCAGCGCACGGCGTGCCGACCCGAGAGCATAGGCCAGAGCAGCGCGACAAAGAGCGCCGGGAACGCCGCATCGAGACCGAGCCGCTTCGGGTCACCAAGGACCGGACCCAGAACCGCGCCGATCAGGGTTCCCAGGACCCAGACGGTGTACAGCATGGTGCCGATCACCAGCAGCGTTCGCCGATCGGGGCGACCGGGCTCGCCGGCCGCTACCGACAGCGCGTAATTCTCGTCGACGACGATCTGCGCCAGGAGCGCCCTCGTCGGGCGGCCGCCCGGCAGCGAACGGGCCACCGCGATCCCGGTT
Organism: Chloroflexota bacterium; assembly: GCA_005882525.1. Classification (GTDB taxonomy): domain Bacteria; phylum Chloroflexota; class Dormibacteria; order CF-121; family CF-121; genus CF-13. Next base: position 3,288 of record VBGO01000172.1, on the reverse strand, counting down.
GCAATGTATCGAAGGTTGAGCAGGGCGCCCGCGAAGATGGCGGTCAGGACGCTGCCGCCGGCTGCGATCACCCCGAGCGCGGCAAACTGGGCCGACCCGGCGAAGACCAGCGCCGACATCAGGACCGCGGCCCAACCGGGCAGGTGAGCCGCGGTCGCCAGCACGCCAAAGGACGCGGCGAAGACGAACACGGCGAGGGCGATCGGCGCCGCCGCCTGCAGAATTTGTCGCGTCGATCGGGCGGCAGGCATTCCCGTCATTAAATAAGAAAGATGCCGGCGCACCGGCGCCGGCATCTCGGGTTCGTGTCTAGCGAGAACCGACCGGGACTTTCTCCAGGAGCTTCAGCGACTCCCTGATGAACGCGGGGATGTCGCTCGGCTGCCGGGAGGTGACCAGATTCTTGTCGACAACGACCTCCTGGTCGACGACGTTGGCGCCCACCAGCTGCAGGTCGTCCTGGATGGTCTTCCAGGCCGTCATCTTGGGGCCCTTGAACACCCGGGCGGTGATCAGAAGCTGCGGCCCGTGACAGATGGCGAAGACCGGCTTGCCGGCGTCGAAGAACGCTTTGGTGAAGGTCACCATCCGCCGATCGGCCCGAAGATGGTCAGGCGAATAGCCACCCGGGATGAACAGCGCATCGAACTGCTCCGGGCGCGCCTGGTCGATGCCGGTCTCGGCCTTCGTGGTCACCTTGCCCTGCTTGCCCTTCAGCTCCTTACCGGACTGGAGCCCGACGATCGTCACCTGATGGCCCTGCTCTTTGAACGCATCGTAGGGCTGCTTGAACTCCGAGTCCTCGTAGTCAACATCGAGTACACAGGCAATCCTCACAGTGATACCTCCCTATGCATGTTTCAGATATTGGGGGCCCAGCCTACTGGAGCCCTCCGCTGATCGTCAAGCTGGTGCTCAGGGGCACGATTCCGTATTGTGAGGACGCATGGTTCGACGAGCTCTCCCCTATCTGGCGGCCGTCGGCGCCGTAGGCGTCGTGTCGACCGGACTTGGCCTGGTGGCCTGGGTCCTGCGGATCCCGCGGGTCGAGACCTTCCTGCTGGTTTTTGTCCTGCTGGTTGGCGCCATCGCCTGGCGCCTGGGTCGCGGCCCGGCGTTGGTGGCGACTGGGGCCTTCGCCCTGATCGCCGATTACTTCTTCCTGCCACCGCGGGCGGGCCTGGGCGGCGCCAGCGTGAGCGACCTGGTGCGCCTGGGGACGGGCCTTCTCGCCGCCGCCGCCGTGATCCAGTTCGTCCACGTCAGCCGGGGCCGTCAGGTGCTGCTGCAAAAGCGCAAGGACCTGCTGCAGGACGTCTCGCCCCAGATCATCCAGAGCCTCGACGCCGATGAGGTCCTCAACACGGTGGCCGAGGCGACGCTACGGGTGATCGATTATCAGCACTTCCGCGTCTACCGCTGGGATGAGGCCGCGGAGCGCCTCGTCCTCGTCAAGTCGGTGGCTCGCGCCGAACCCTACGAACGAGTCGATTGGCACACGGTGACGCTGTCGCTGGGCGAGGGCATCACCGGTATCGCGGCCCAAACTCGACGGCCATTGTTGATCCCGGACGGCAGCCTGGAACCCCGCATGGTCTATCCGGTCGGGACCACGCCGGTGGTCGAAAGCATTCTCAGCGTCCCGATGGTGACCGGGGACCGGCTGTTCGGGGTGCTTTCCCTGGCTCGGCTGGGCGCGCGGTCGCTCAGCGACGAAGACCTGCGCCTGATGGAGTCGATCGCGGCGCAGACGGCGCTGGCCCTCGCCAATGCCGAGCAGTATGCCGAGGCCGAGCAGACGATCAAAGCCCTGGCGACGATCGAGGCGCTGCAGCCGACCGACGCCGGTCTGCCCGACCCCGAAGTCGGTAAGCGCATCCTAGGGGGCTTCCTCGACCTGAGCCAGGCGGACCTGGCCACGCTTCGCGTACTGCAGGCCGACGGGCGTTACCACGTGGCGGCGACCGGTGGCCGGCACTGGCCCGCTAACGATGCGCCCATGGGTGGGCCGTTGTCGGCGGCCCAGGTCGCCTGGGTGGCGGACCCACGGGTGACCGTCTACGTCGCCGATCCAGAGAGCGACACCAAGCTTCCCGAATGGGTTCGGCGGGGCACCCAGCTGGCGGGGGTCAAGGCCAGTGTCTTCCTTCCGATACGGGCCGGGCAGCGCTTCGTTGGCTTTGTCGGTTTGCATTGGCGGCGGCCGCGCTGGCTCCGGCCGCAGCAACTTCGCCGGCTCCAGCTGGTCGCGGCGCAGGCCGCCATCGCACTCGATACCCGGGAGGCTCTCGGGCGGGAACGCGGACGCGCCGAAGCGTACGCCGAGCTGGAGCGGGCGCGACGTGAGTTCATGCAGATTGCCTCGCACGAGCTCCGCACCCCGCTGACCGTCATCCGCGGCTACGCCTCCCTACTCGAGGAGGGATCACTCGGCGAGATGCCGGCGGCCGCCCGCAAAGCGCTCCGCACCTTGATGGACAAGTCGAGCGAAATGCGCGGACAGGTCGAGCGGATGCTGCTCCTGGCCCGGCTGGAAGATGGGGCGGCCCAGCCGCAGATGTCGGAGATTGATCTTCGAACCGTGGTCGCCGATGCCGTCAATCGCGTCCGGCCGCAGGTGGAGCTGAAGCAAGGTCGCGTCGATCTCACGTTGACCTCCGCCCCGCTCACCATTCTGGGCGATCCGGAGCGGCTCGCCACCGCGGTCGACAACCTGCTCCAAAACGCCGTCAAATTCAGCGCCGGGCCCCCCCAGATCGAAGTCACCGGTAACCGCGAGAACGGGAGCGTCCGGGTGGTTGTCCGGGACCACGGGATCGGGATCCCTCCCTCCGCACACGCCCGGCTGTTCGAGAAGTTCTACCGGGTCAGCGATCCGGAACTTCATAATGTCACCGGCACCGGGATCGGGCTCTACCTGGTGCGGCAGGTCGTCGAAGGCCATGGCGGTCGGGTGGACGTCGAGAGCCAGCCCGGCGCCGGCTCCGCCTTTGAGATCCAGCTTCCCGTTCCGGCGGGGGGTGCCATTCCGCCGCCAGCCTGAAGGCAGCAAGAGTGTCAGCTTTTCGGGGTTTCTCCCTATGTGGCGATCCAGCCTGAACTTCACGGCGACACCTCGGACGCGGCCCTCGAGATCCCAACGGACTGGCTGATGCCGGGGCTCGACCTCGACGCCGTCCGCCGGGCACAGCGGCCCGATTCGGCCGCCACCCTGACCTCCGAGCATCTCGCCCTCAGCGGCGTCGAACTGGTGGTCGAGCGGCGCTGGCTGCGGGAAAGCTACTGGCG
>VBGO01000485.1:1429-2202 GCA_005882525.1 Chloroflexota bacterium | reverse complement strand
ACCGGTTGTTGCCGGTCGTGAGGAAGTAGTCGGGGTTCGCGAAGTAGGTGAAGTCCGGCGTCCGCCTGGGGTCGGCGTTGACCATGTGGAGCGCCTTCTCTCCGACGCGGTCCGCTATCCAAAGCATCACAGGTGTAGGCGCGGGGTTCACATATGGGTCGATCGCGTTAGCCGACGCAAGGTTGCGTTCGAGCCGGCGGATATCGCTGGTAGTGGGCGGGGTTCCCGTCTTCGACACGTAAATGGTCGGGGCCGAGTCGAAGTGCGCGTCGTAAGCGGGCGGCGTGTATCCGGTTGGTAGCAGCTCGTTGAGGTTCTGCTCCACCTCACCGATCTGGTTGGCCGGGCACGTCTGCCCTGCGCTGATGTTGCAGTAGGTGTGGCTCCACGTGCCGTTTGTGGAGTTGCCGCCGGCGAAGTGGTCGTTCTCGTCCGAGGTGAAGACGAACAGCGTGTTCGACTTGTTGATGCCGTCCAGGGCGAGGCGGTCGAAGAAGGCGCCGAAGGCCTGGTCGTAGGCGTGGAGCTGGGCCACGTAGTCGTCCTCGCCTGGACCGGAAGCACGGAACTTGGTGTGGTTGTCGTGCGCGTCGGAGATGTAGGCAAAGGTGATGGGCACGCCCGCCTCCTGCATCTGCGCCACGTAGCCGAGGCTTACCTTGGCGTACATGCCGTCGAATCCGGGGAAGCCCGGGCGGTGGCTGGGGTCGGTGATGTCTGCGCCTTCGGTGTCTTTCACCACCAATGAGTGGTTGGGCGTGATCGCCGGGTTG
>VBGO01000485.1:0-1386 GCA_005882525.1 Chloroflexota bacterium | reverse complement strand
CTGGTCGCGCCTTGGTGCTCGTGTTGCAGATGCCACCACCCTGGGCGCAGTGGATGGCGATGCCGACGAAGTCGGTCTGCGCCAGCCCTGGATTCTTGTCCGCCTCGTCCTGTTCGGAAGAAGGATTGCCGAAGACCTTCGTCACGTCCCCGAACGGTGTGGTCTTGGTGTTCTCGAGCACAACGTTGGCGGTGGACACCGCGCCATAGTCGCAACCCGCGCGTGTGTAGGGCACCCACGGCGCAGGGGTGTTCAACCCTCCTGTGGTCACCATGTTGGGCAGCACATCGTTGGCGCTGGATGAGTCGTCCACCCGGTCGGTCCAGTACTTGAAAGCGCGCGAGAATGCGGTCGAGCCGTCTGGCTTGAAGTAGCCGTAACCATTGCTCACCGTCAGACCCTGGCGGTCCGGGTAGAGGCCGGTCAGCGAGGTGAGGATTCCGCCGGCGGTGTGCGAGATGAGGATCGTGTGGTTGTTGTCGCTCAGCGTGCCGTTGTCGGTCATGAAGTTCAGCAGGTTGGGCATCTGCTCGAGGTCGGAGGCCACACCTGCGCGGTCGGGGAAGAGATGGGTGTTGTCGAATGTGATCGAGATGACGTGCTTGATGCCGTTGTTGAGCGAGCAGCTCTGCGTCTGGCTGTTCGTGTTGGCTGCCTGGTACGCCGATGCGGTGCTGGGAACCAGACACTGCACAGCCACGAGCGCCGCCAATGATGCGAGCTTCATCAGCCGTCCCATACCAAACCCCCTAATTGCCGAAGCACCCCCTGCAACGCACCGACCATAACCCGCCCCGGTTATCCGCGGGTTAGAGGTGGTTTAGGAATCGACCTTATGCACTCTCCATGCGACATGTCAAGTTCCCGGACAATGTGGCGGCGATGAGCATCCTCTACCGCTTCATGTACCGAATCGGCTTCACGCCATGGGACCGGGTGCTGCCGGCGGAGCTGAGCGAAATCGTGGGGGCGCTTCCTCCTGGACGCGCGCTGGATCTCGGCTCAGGCCAGGGCGCCAAGTCAGTGTTCCTGGCGCGCCACGCCTGGCAGGTGACGGCGGTCGAGAACGTTCCTCGGGCGATGGCGGAGGCGCGGCGGCGTGCATCGGACGCGGGTGTCGCGATTGACTTTCGCGCCGGGGATGTCACGCGTCTTTCCGAGTTGAATCTCTCGCCCGGATATTCGCTCGTGTTCGACTTCGGCTGCTATCACGGGCTGAACCGAAAGCAGCGCGACGCTTACGGCGAGGGCGTGAATGCTCTGGCTGCGCCTGGCGCCACGTTGCTTCTCATGGGCTTCACCAAGGCGGTGCCGCCGGTGCCGTCGGGCGTCAGCGAGGCGGACCTGCTCTCGCACCTGGGGAGTTCCTGGAAGGTGAGTTGGACT
>VBGO01000171.1 GCA_005882525.1 Chloroflexota bacterium | reverse complement strand
TTCACCGTCACGCCGTGACGTTCAACTCGTTCGCACACCGCGGAGGCGTCGTAGCATTACCCCATGAAATACGGGGCCAAGATGATTGCGGATGCCACCCTCGAGGCGGTCCCCAACGGAACGCCGGAGCGCGATTACGAGATCCACTTCACGATTCCCGAGTTCACCTGCCTAGCTCCGGATTCCGGCTTTCCCGATTTCGCGACGATCCGCATTCGCTACATCCCCGACCAGAAGCTCGTTGAGCTCAAATCGCTGAAGCTCTACATCAATAAGTTCCGTGACCAGGAGGTCTTCCACGAGGCGGCGGTCAACCGGATCCTGGATGACCTCGTCGCCCTGCTCGACCCCCGCTTCATGGAGGTCGTCGGCGACTTCAACGTCCGCGGCAACATCAAGACCGTCGTCACCGCCCGCCACGGCCAGAAGGGGTGGTCACCCAATGGTGTCAGCCCGCGCGATCATGATTAAGTGCTGACGGCCGCGAGGCTGGCCGCCGGCTAATCGTTGCCCGCCGCCCGGGCGCCGTTCGGGTTGGCGAGTCGCGAGTGCGTCAACACAGACCGCAGCCCGGCCGCTCGCGAGCGCGCCACGCCCAGCTCGTCAAGCCCGATCAACGCCGCCCCCACCACCGGCGGAGCCGTGAGCCGGCGCAGCGCGGCGCGAGGTGCGACGGCGCGGATCCCGGCCTCGATCCGCTCGAGGAAGCCGCCGTTATCCGTCCGGAAGACCCCGCCCCCCAGGATGACCTCGACGTCACGCGCGGTTAGGCGCAGACGCCGGATCGTCGCGTTCGCAAACGCCACCACTTCATCGGCGACCCTGTCAATGATCTCCTGGGCGACGGCGTCACCCTCCTTGGCGGCCGCGAACACCAGCGGCGGCAGCTCGACAACGCGCCGCTGGTCCAGGCGCCCGACGTAAAACGCTTCAACCAGCGCGCTGGGTCGCGCGAGCTTGAAATAGCCCGGCACCAGCTGCTCCAGCGTGGTTCGGGGTCCGCGGCCGTCCTGGCCTCGCATCGCGTGCGCCACTGCCTGCGTGCCGATCCATACGCCACCGGCCGCGAGATCACCCGAGATGTCGCCGAATGCGGCATAACGTACCACCCGCCCATCTTCACCGACCCCGGCGCAATTCATGCCGGCACCGCACACGATGCCCACGCCCCAGCGGCGATCGGTTCCAGCCCGAAGCACGGCGAAGGTGTCGTTGCGGACGAGGTGCCTGATCGTCCAGCCGCGGCGCTTGACCTCGCGGCCGATGCGACGGTCGTCGAGCGGGAGGTCGGCACCGGCGAGGCAGTAGACGCCGATCTCGGCGATGGGGCCGAGGTCGGGGTCGATCCCAAAGTCCTGGCATGCCGACCGGATCGCGGCAGCGATGGTGTCGAGGGCGCTGGTCCGCCCCAGCCCGGCATGGCCCGAGTCCTTGACCCGGGTGGCGCCGAGGACACTACCACGCCGATCGAGCAGGGCCACGTCCGTCTTGGAATCCCCGCCGTCGACCGCGAGGACCGCGGCCCTCACGGGGCGTGTTCGCTCATTCACGGGTCGTGATCTTCGAGGCGCGGGTGTAGGTGCCCGGACGGTAGCCGCGATCGACCGCCAGCCGCCACGCAAGCAGCTGGATGGGAACGATTGCCGGGGCAGCCGCCAACCCACGGTCGACCTCCCCCAGGGCGATGGTCTGGGCGCCCTCGACCTGGTCCCCATCGCAGGTGATCAGCAGCACGGCCGCACCAGATCCGACGAGCTCGCCGGCGAGACGCGTGTCGAGCTCACGCGTCACCGGCTCGATCGCGATCACGACGACCGCCGCCTCCTTACCGGCCAGCTCCAGTGGCCCGTGACGGAACTGGGCGGCCTGCATCGATTCGGCCGGGAAGCGCGCCGCTTCCTTGAGCGTGAGCGCGCCCATCTCCGAAGCGGCCCGTCCCGCGCCGCGGGCCAGCAGGGTCAGGACGGAGCGGTCGCCCAACCAGCTCCGGAGCGTCCCCGCGCGCTCCTCGACGGCGCCGAGGACCCGTTCGGTCGAGTCCGCCGCGCGCTGCGCCTCATGATCGATCCGCTGGATGGCGTCTTCGGCTGAATGCCCGGCCAGGACATCGGCCAGTGCCGCCAGCACGACCAGCGCGGCGCCGAAGGTCATCGTCGATGGTCCCTGCTCCTGGCCCGCGCGGGAGTCGAGGGCCACGTTGGCCAGCCGGGCGAGGGGGTTGCCGACCCCGTTGGTGACCGAGACGACCAGGGGGCGCTCTGCTCCGCTATCGAGTTCTGAGACCAGTCGCACGACCTCCGCGCTCTCCCCTGACTGGCTGACGACCACCAGCAATGTCCGCCCAGCCAGCGTCGCCCGGCGAAAGTAGAGCAGTTCGGCGCTGTCCACCATCAGGGCCGTGACACCCGCGGACGCCAGCGCGGTCACCGGCGCATAGCAGGCGTCGTACGAGCCGCCCATCCCGGTGAAGACCAGGTTTCGCCCGTTGCGAACCGCTGGCACTCGGCGAAGGGCCGGCAGTTGCCGGTGCAGCCCGGCCGCCGCCCGCCGGATCGCCGCCGGCTGCGTCGAGATCTCCGCGAGGAACGGATCAGGAAACTTCTCTAACAATTCAACTGCCTTTCGCGTAAGATCGCTCGACGTGGGCCTGAAGATCGCGGTGGTCGGCGGCGGCAGCACCTATACCCCAGAGCTGGTGGAGGGCTTCAGTGCTCATCGAAACCGCCTGCCGGTCGACGAGCTCGTTCTGCTCGACGTAAACCAGGAACGCTTGGAGCTGGTCGGTGGGCTGGCAGGCCGCATTCTCAAGAAACGTCAATGGCCCGGCATCCTGACGCTGACCACTGACCGCGATCAGGCGCTCGACGGGGCGAGCTTCGTTGTCATCCAGCTGCGGGTCGGCGGCCAGCACGCCCGGCTGCTGGACGAGACGCTGCCACTCGAATTCGGTTGCATCGGCCAGGAGACGACCGGGCCCGGAGGGTTCGCCAAGGCGCTGCGCACCGTGCCGGTGGTCCTCGATATCGCCGAGGAGGCAGTGCGTCGCTGCACGAAGGATGCCTGGATCATCGATTTCACCAACCCCGTCGGGATCGTGATGCAGGCGCTGCTCGATGAAGGCCACCGTGCTATCGGCCTCTGCAACTCGGCGATGGGCTTCCAGCGCATGGTCGCCCGGCTGCTCGAGGTTCGGCCGAAGGAGGTGGCCCTGGAGCACGTCGGCCTGAATCACCTCACCTGGGAGCGGGCGGCCCATGTTGAGGGGAAAGACCGGCTGCCGGAGTTGATCGACAGATCCGGCGATGAGATCGGGCGCGAGATCGGGATCCCCGGCGAGCTGATCCGACTGCTGGGGGCCATCCCCTCCTATTACCTGCGCTATTACTACCTCACGGACGAGGTCCTGGCAGAACAGCTGTCGGGCACCAAGCGCTCGCGAGCCGAGGAGGTGATGGCCATCGAGCGCACGCTGCTCGGGATGTACGCGGATCCGCGGCTCGACGAAAAGCCTGCCTTGCTCGAGCAACGGGGCGGAGCCTTCTACAGCGAGGCGGCGGCCCAATTGATTGCTTCCCTGCACGCCGGCACGGCCGACGTGCAGGCGGTCGACATCCGCAATGCCGGCACGATCCCCGACCTGCCTGACGACGCCGTCGTCGAGATCCCGGCGCGAATCGACCGGCAAGGCGCGCATCCGGCGCCGCTCGGGCCGCTCGCACCCGAGCTGGCCGGCCTCGTTCAGCAGGTGAAGGCCTACGAGCGCCTGGCGGTGAAAGCCGCGATCGACGGCGATCGCGCCGCCGCCCTCAAGGCCCTGCTCGCGAACCCGCTGGTCCCCGGCTACCGGGCGGCAGACGGCCTGCTGCACGCCTTGCTGGAGGCCAACCGCTCGCACCTGCCTCGCTTCTTTACGACCGCCGGCTGATCGGATCACTTTTTCCCTCTTGACGACTCGGCCATGGGCGTCTATCTTTTCGTAAGGAATTCTTCCTAACTATGGCTGCGCTGTCAAGAGGGTTACTGGGGCGGACCACCGTGGACGGGTCGGGGCAACCGGACGTCACCATCACGGCCGGCACGCCCAGCTTGCTCCGGGCCATCAACGAGCGCTCGGTGCTCGACCTCATCCACCGGCGTGGTCCACTCTCGCGGGCCCAGGTCGCCCGCGTCAGCGGGCTCTCCAAGCCGACGTGGGCGCTCCCATGGTGAGCGCGGGCCCACGGCGGTCCTCTACGAGCTCAACCCTACCGCCGGCTGGGTGGTCGGCATCGACGTCGGGCGCCAGTGGGTGCGGGCCGCGATCGCCAACATTGCCGGCACGCTGGTGGCGCGACGCGACGAGCGGGCGAAGGTCTCGAGCGCTGCGTCGCTGATCGGGCAGGTCGGCGCCATCGCTCACCGGCTGGCGGGCGAAGCCGGAGTCAACTGGTCGCAGGTCACGCACGCCGCGCTGGGGAGCCCGGGCGTCTTCGATCCGGCGCGGGGTTACGTCGCCATGGCACCGAACCTGCCGGGTTGGGGGCGTCACGGCCTCGTGGAGGCGGTGCGCGAGGAACTGGGGACCAACGTGACATTTGAGAACGACGTCAACCTGGCCGCCCTCGCCGAGCGTGCGCACGGCCTCGGCCGCAACCTCCGCGACTTCGTCTTCCTATCGATCGGTACCGGGATCGGGATGGCGCTGGTCATCGATGGTCAGCTCCGTCGGGGCGCCCACGGTGCCGCCGGCGAGATCGCCTACCTGCCCATCGGCCCGGCCGATCCACGAGATCCTGCCAACCGGCGGCGCGGCGCCTTCGAGGAGGCGGCCGCGGCGGACGGCATCGTCCGCCAGGCGCGTGCCCTTGGCATGCGGCCGCCGCTGAGCGCAGAGACCATCTTCAGCGCCGCCCGGCGCGGTCAGCTCACGGCAAAGAAAGCGGTCGACATCGAGGCGGCTCGGCTTGCGTTGGCGATTGCCACGATCACACCAGTGCTCGATCCCGAGCTGGTCATCCTCGGCGGCGGAATCGGCCGCAATGGCGACCTGCTGCTCGAGCCGATCGAGCGAGAGCTTCGGCAGTTGATGCCGTTCCGACCTCGCGTCGCCATCTCGGCACTCGGTGACGACGCCGTCCTGCAGGGTGCGCTAACCATTGCGCTCGATGCCGCTCGTGATCGTGTCTTCGCGCGGAGCCCGCGCAACGCAACGCAAAGATTCAGTGAGAGGAGGATCAACGGATGAAAGGACGCCGAATGCTACTGATCAGTTCGCTGGCCATGATCACCGTTCTCGTCGCGGCATGCGGGACGCAATCCACGTCCGGCGGGAAGCCGTCGAAGGGTGGGGTTCTGACGATCGACAACGAAAGCGGGACGCTGTGGAACTGCCAGAACTTGAATCCCCTCAGCGCCAACGCCAATTTCCTGGTCTTCGGCCCGGTCTACGAGCCGCTGGTCTACATCAACCTGCTCAACGGCAAGACCACGCCGATGCTGGCCAGCTCGTATACGTGGAGCTCTGACAACAAAACGTTGACGTTCACCATCCGCTCGGGCGTCAAGTGGAGTGACGGGCAGCCGTTGACGGCCGACGACGTCGTCTACACATTCCAGCTGATCAAGACGAATACCGCTCTCGACCTGCAGTCGGTCTGGACTGGGCTCTCGGACGTCACCAAGCAAGGGTCCGACCAGGTTGCGATGACCTTCCAGTCTCCCGCGATTCCGTCCTTTTATTACCTCGCTAACCAGCAGCCAATCGTGCCGAAGCACGTATGGTCCCAGATCAAGGACCCGGTCGCAGAGGGCAACCCGGTGCCCATCGGCAGCGGACCGTTCACGATCGCGCAGGGAGGTTGCACCCCCCAGAACATCGCGTATACGCGCAACCCCAACTACTGGCAGTCGGGGCTGCCCTACCTGGACAAGGTCAATTACCCGGCCTTTACCGACAACGATCCGGCGAACCAGTACCTCGCCGCCGGGAAGGCGGAATGGGGTGGCCAATTCATTCCCAACATCGATACCTACTACGTGAGCAAGGACAAGGCCAACCATCACTACTGGTTCCCACCGATCCAGAACGTCAACCTCTTCATGAACCTGAGTGTCAAGCCGTTTGACAACAAACTCGTTCGGCAGGCGCTCGCCTACGGGATCGATCGCTCCAAGGTCTCCAAGATCGGTGAGTACGGCTATCAGCCGCCCGGGAGCCAGACCGGGATCGTGATCCCCACCTTCCACGATTGGTACGACTCCGGCCAGGCGGCCAAATACGACTACAAGTTCAATCCGACCAAGGCGCAGTCACTGCTGCAGCAAGCCGGGTTCACCAAGGGGAGCGACGGGATCTTCAAGGACGGCTCTGGGAAGCGTCTCTCGTTCAACGTGATCAGCATCTCCGGCTACACCGATTGGACGGCGTCGCTCCAGGTAGTACAGGACAACCTCAAGCAGATCGGCGTCGAAATCAAGGAACAGGACTCCTCGCATGACGACTACTTCAACAAGCTCTTTACCGGCGATTTTCAACTGGGCTACGGATCCTTATCCACGCTGCCCGGCCCAAATCCGTGGTACGAACTGCGGAACACGATCTACAGCCAGACCACGGCCCCGCTCGGGCAGACGGCATCGGGTGATTACGGGCGTTTCAACGACGCCAACGCCGACAAGCTCATCGAGCAGTTCGCCACGACCACAGACGCGACTGAGCAGCACAAGATCATGAATCAGATCCAGGAGATCATGCTCGAGCAGGTCCCCGTGATCCCCGTGACCGAGAGCGTCGCCTGGTACCAGTACAACACCAAGGTCTTCACCGGCTGGCCTACCAAAGACAACCCGTACGCCGCACCGGCGCCATGGAATACTCCGGACTGGGAGCAGGTGCTCCTGCGCGTACACAAGAAGTAGAAGCAGGCTCGTGCAGTTCAAGAGGAGCGGCGGACGTCTGGCTGGCGGCCGCTCCTCTGTGACGCAAGCTCGACAATGTAAAGCATGCGGTACCTGATCCGGCGTCTGGAATTCTTCCTGGTGACGCTCTGGGCGGCGCTGACCCTGAACTTCATTCTTCCCAGGCTGCTTCCGGGGGGCCCCGAGGTCGCCTTACGGACCCGTTTCCATGGCCGGATCAGCTCGGCCACCATCAAGAGCCTCGAGGTGGCGCTCGGCATCAACAACCACGACAGCCTGCTCCAGCAGTACTTGGCCTATCTCGGCAACACCTTGCACGGCGACTTCGGCGTTTCACTGGGGTTCTATCCACAGCACGTCAGCCAGGTCATCATGCTGGCGCTGCCCTGGACCCTCGGTCTGGTCGGCACGGCGACGATCATCGCCTTCGCCCTGGGGACGTTGATTGGCATCATGGGTGCGTGGCGCCGCGGCGGCATCCTGGACAGTGTCCTGCCGCCGGTCTTCGTCGTGATGTCGGCCTTCCCCTACTTCTGGGTTGGCTTGCTCTGCATCCTGATATTTGCGGTCAGCCTCGGATGGTTTCCTCAAGCCTTCGGAAGCAGCTCCGAGCTTTCGAGCGAGTTTTCCTGGGCCTATATCTCGGATGTGCTGTACCACTCGATCCTGCCGGCCTTCACCATCGTGTTGACCTCGATTGGCGGCTGGATCCTGACCATGCGCAACAACATGATCACGACCCTGGCCGAGGACTACATCAAGATGGCCAGGGCGAAGGGTCTGTCGCCGGCGCGCATCATGCTCCAGTACGCCGCGCGCAACGCCATCCTCCCCAACCTGGTGGGGTTCGCCATGTCGCTCGGCTTCGTCATCAGCGGCGCGCTGCTGGTGGAGATCGTCTTCAACTACCCGGGGCTGGGCACGTTCTTACTGCAAGCGGTGAACAACCAGGACTTCTCGCTTATGCAAACGCTATTCCTCCTGATCACGGTCGCAGTGTTGGTGGCGGTGATGGCCGCCGACTTCCTGACCGCCTGGCTCGATCCGCGGACTCGGGAGCGCGGCTGAGGTCACGCGATGGGTCTGGATGTTCGCCTCATCGCTGACCAGTCGGCCACAGCGGCCGAGGCGGCCCGACCGGAGGCTGGCGCGCTGCACATCGTGGGTCGCGCCTTCTTCAGCAACCGCAAGGCGCTGGCCGGCGCCATCATCATCGGCCTCTTCGTCGTGGTCGCGCTCATTCCCGGCATTCTTGCCCCCTACGACCCGCACGCCCAGATCTTCGAACAGACGCTGGGCCCGTCGCGGGAGCACCTGCTGGGCACCACCGGCAATGCCCAGGACATCTTCTCGCAGCTGATCTGGGGAACCCGGGAGTCGCTCGTCATCGCGCTCGTCGCTGGCTTGATGGCCACCGTGCTCGCGTTGCTCGTGGGCGTCTCGGCGGCCTACCTGGGTGGCGCGAGCGACCACGTGATGTCGCTGATCACCGATGTCTTCCTGGTAATCCCGACCTTGCCGCTCATGATCGTGGTGGCCGCCTACGCCCGGCATGGGGGCCTTTTGGTGCTGATCGCCGTCATCGTGATCACCGGCTGGTCCTATGGCGCCCGGCAGCTCCGATCGCAGGCGCTCTCTATCCGGAACCGCGAGTTTCTCGACGCCGCCCGAGTTCGCGGTGAACGCAGCATTTACGTCATTGTCTTCGAGATCCTGCCGACCATGACCTCGCTGATCGTCGCGAACTTCCTGGGCGCGGCTCTCTACGCAGTGCTGGCGGCGGCCGGCCTGCAGTTCATCGGCCTGGGCAATCCGAACGACTTGAGCTGGGGCACGATGCTCTTTTGGGCCGAGAACAACGGCGCGCTGAACGCCGGGTCGCCACTGTGGGCGATCATGCCGGGGCTCTGTATCGCCCTGCTGGGGGCCGCGTTCGCGCTGCTCAACTACGCCTTCGACGAGATCACGAACCCGGCGCTGCGACCGGTTCGGAGAACGCGATGATCGCCACCAGGCCGGTGCTCGAGGTCAAAGATCTCTCGGTCGAATACGCGTCTGATGCCGGCCCGGTCCGCGCCGTCGACCAGGTCTCGCTCGACGTGGCGCCCGGCGAGTTCATCGGCATCGTCGGCGAGTCTGGCTGTGGAAAATCGACGTTTCTGTTCGCGGTCGCCCGCTTGCTCAGCCCGCCGGCGAGGGTGGTTTCCGGCAGCGTGCGCCTTCAAGGGCGCGACCTGCTGGCGATGAATGAGGCGGCGCTTCGCGAAATCCGCTGGCGTGACTACTCGGTCGTGATGCAAAGCGCCATGAACGCGCTCAACCCGGTCCTGACGGTTGGCGCTCAGCTGCAAGATACGATCGCGGCCCACGAGCCGATCTCTGCCCGCGAGACGCATCGGCGCTCGGGCTCACTGCTCCGCCTCGTCGGCATCGACCCGATCCACCTGAAGAGCTTCCCCCACCAGCTGAGCGGCGGGATGCGACAGCGGGCGATGATCGCCATGGCCCTTGTCTTCACCCCCCAGCTCGTGATCATGGACGAGCCGACCTCAGCCCTCGACGTGGTCGCCCAGCGCTCGCTGATGCTGCAGATCAAGGAGTTGCAGCGCAAGATCGGCTTCGCCGCCCTCTTCGTCACCCACGACATGTCCCTGGTCAGCCACTTCTCCGACCGGCTGGCCGTGATGTATGCCGGCCAGATCGTCGAGCTGGGCAAGACGCGCGATCTCTTCGACGACCCGAAACATCCCTACACCCGTGCCCTGATGGCATCGTTCCCGTCGATCACCGGTCCAAAGCAAGATCTGCAAGGCATCCCTGGTACCCCGCCGGACCTTGCCCGGCCGCCGAATGGCTGCCGGTTCAACCCGCGCTGTCCACTCGTCGAGCCTCGGTTCCGCGTCGAGGAGCCCCGCATGGTCCGAGTCGGAACCACGCTGGTTCGGTGTCACCGCTATGGCAGTGAACACTAGGCGCTCTCCGACCGACCAGCACCGGTCGGCGCTACCCTCGGCGGCCGCGGAGCCCATGCTGCGAACCGTCGGGCTGACCCGGCACTTTCGCGTCGGCGGTCCCTTGTCACGCGCCGTTCTCCATGCGGTTGACGGCCTCGACCTGACGATTGGCGAGCGGCAGATCGTCGCCCTGGTCGGCGAGAGCGGCAGCGGCAAGAGCACTGTCGCCCGCCTGCTGGCGCTGATCTACCGGCCGACCCGGGGCGAGATCTTCTTCAAAGGCCGACCCCTGAGCGCGCTCCGCTCCCGGCGCGACGTCCTCGAGTATCACGGCCGGGTTCCGATGGTCTTCCAGGATCCCTATAGTTCGTTGAACCCCGTGTACCCCGTCTCGCACGCATTGTTTCGCGCCCTGAAACTCCACCGGCCCGAACTCGACCATCGAGGCCGTCAGCCCGCCGCCGAAGAGATTTTGGTCTCGGTCGGTCTCACGCCACCGGCGATGTTCCTGCGCAAATATCCGCACGAGCTGAGCGGTGGGCAGCGTCAGCGGATTGGCTTCGCGGCGGCCTTCGCCTGCTCGCCGGCCCTGATCCTGGCCGACGAGCCGGTGTCGATGCTCGACGTTTCGGTGCGGATCGGCATCCTCAACCTCATGGCCGAGCTGCGCCGGCTGAAAGACGTTTCCATCCTCTATATCACGCACGACATCGCCAGCGCTCGCTATGTCGCGGATCGACTCCTCGTCATGTATGCCGGCCATGTTGTGGAGAGTGGTCCCTCGGAGGATGTGCTCGCTCATCCAAAACACCCCTATACCCAGCTGCTGCTCTCAGCGGTTCCGGATCCGAGGGCACCGATCACGAGCCTGCCCGCCGCCGACGTCGGCGAGCCACCGCGGGTCGTCGATCCGGGCGAGGGCTGTCGCTTCCGCTGGAATTGCGCGAGCTCCGGCCCGACCATACCGCGGCCTGCCACGTCGCGACGGCCGAGATCGAGCCGGCGACTCAGGCCTGACGCGCCGGAATTTGCGCTCCTCGCCACTACAATAGGGGGGTTTTGCACCGCCTCCCGCAGCGTGGGGCCCACGAGCGTTCATGAAAGTCGAGCAGCGAGCCGCTGAGAGCCGCTCGAAGGCCTCGCTTTCCGACAAGGAGACCCTGCTCAAGCTCTACCGTGAGATGCTGCTCGTCCGCCGCTTCGAGGAGAAGACCGCCGAGATGTACCAGGCCGCCAAGATCGGCGGCTTCTGCCACCTCAACATCGGCGAGGAGGCGACCATCGTGGGCACCATCTCGTCGCTGCGACCCAAGGACTACGTCTACAGCACCTACCGGGAGCATGGCCACGCGATCGCGAAGGGGATCGACCCCAAGGCGGTGATGGCCGAGCTCTTCGGCAAGGAGACCGGCACCTCGCATGGCCGGGGCGGATCGATGCACCTGTTCAGCCAGGAGCATCGCTTCTACGGCGGCTATGCGATCGTCGGCCAGGCGCTCCCGATCGCCTGCGGCAGCGGCTATGCCATTAACTACCAGGGCACGGACGAGGTGGTGCTGAGCATCTTCGGCGACGGGGCGACCAACATCGGCGCCTTTCACGAGTCGCTCAACGTCGCCAAGCTGTGGCACCTCCCGATCGTCTTCGTCTGCGTCAACAACCTCTACGGGATGGGCACCGCGGTCAATCGGGCCTCCGCCCTCACCGAGATCTGGAAGAAAGCGTGCGCCTACGACATGACCGGCGAGCGCGTCGACGGCATGGACGTTCTG
>VBGO01000484.1 GCA_005882525.1 Chloroflexota bacterium | reverse complement strand
TGCCCTCGCTCGCATACTCGATGACCTTCCAGGCACTACCTCGGATCGGGCCCTCGTTTTCCTCAGAGAGGATCAGCCGGCGACTCCCATTCGAGGCATCGACCAGGTAAAGAGGCGGGGTGCTGTTGTAGCTGGTGAGCACGTAGGTCGCGCCATCCGGAGCGACCTTGTTCGCTTCCACCGGAACCCAGGCTCCGATCGCCCGGTTGTAGCTGGGGAGATTTGCATCTCCGCGAACGGAAAGGCTGGCGGGGTCGCGGGCGAAGACACCATCGGGAAAGGTGACCCAACCACCCTGCGGCTCACCGGCGCCGGCAGCCGATACGACCGGGAGGCGGCAGTGAAGGCTTGCAGCGACCCCGGCCGATGGGGTGGGCGAGCTGAGCCGACTCGCCGAGGATATTGCGGAACTGGTTGGACTACTCGAGACTTGCGAGGAAGGACCGGCGCTCGATCCGCACGCGCTTGCCACAAAGACCAACAGCGCAATCGGTCCTGTCCAGCCTCCGCGGTTGTTACGCATCAGAAGTTGGAGCTCGTCGCCGGCCAGACGGCAACCACCTGATCGATGATGCTTGCGGCCTCGGAACCGTCCGTGATGTCGTAGACGAGAGGGTGATTGATGCCCACACCGCAGATGCCCTGGCCCTCGCTCCAGTACCAGAGCTGGTTGGAATTCAGGAAGACCGGCAGGGTTCGGGCGCCCTTGAGCAGCTGCGGACTGCCACCGTGCGCCGCGTCGATCAGGTAGATGTCGTGAAGGCCGTCAGCCCGCGGGACGGCGTATGCGAGCCGGCTGCCATCGGCCGAGAACGTCGGGTAGTACCAGTTGACCCCGGGCAGGTAACGCTGGGCGCCCGCGGCTTGCGTCCACTGCCAGACATCACCGTTCTGCCTGTAAAACAGAGTCTCCGACGTTGGCGACCACACCGCCATCTCCGGCTGCGTCCCTATTGGCCACGCGCCTAGACGTGGACCCGACGCAACTCCAGACCCCCCTCCTGGGGGCGCGACCGACAGCACCTGTTTGCTGCTCTGATACACGAGAAGGGTGTTGTCGGGGAGCGGCTGATCCAGCACATAGAGGTGGCCGCCTGAGTGTGTGTAAAGATGTTCGCGGCGCCGCACCGGCCGAGCGCTTCCGGCAAATTCGCTACAACCTTATCCCCCGCCTTGGTAGTGATATGGACCCTTCGGTCGCCGCCTGTCGAGTCGTTGTTACTCGTCCAGGCGACCTCATCGAGCCGGGGAGAGACAGCCAGCAACCACCCCGCGAAGCCTGCCGGGCGCGGAAGCTGGAACCAATGGAATCGCACCTCCGGAAGATCGACCACCGCGAAGAGCTGGCAGCATTCGTTGCTGGCGATCACCACGTGGTGGGCGTCGATGAGCTGGGCCACTCCATATCCGGCCTGCTGCGTGTGAAACTGACAGGCGGTGCGAGGATTGAATCGCGCATGACGAGCTCGCCCGTGTCGGCCGCCGAGTGCAGCTGAACCACCGCTACGGGATCGGCCGCCCCGATGGCGCCGGAACACGTGATCCAGCTCGCCGTTCGTGCGGCCGAGGCCGCCGAGACATTAGCTGAGGATGACCTCAGGTCAAATGTGAAGTTGGTGGATGTTTGGCCGGTCCTGGCGGCAGATGCCTGTGTCGACGTCGATGGCGAGCCGCAAGCAAACGCGAACAAGAACAGCGACGCCAGGCCTGCAGCACGCATCATCGGACTCACTTGCTGTAACGGCGGGCCTTGGTTTCGGTTATTGGCCGCTTGGGGCGCCGGGCCTATGGTTTGGGCACATGGCGCGCCGATCCATCGTCTGGGTTAAGGACGACCCGCTCGGAGCGGAGTTCGCTGACGTCAGCATCGGCCGAGGCCGCCTGACCGCGACCGGGCTCGCGATCGGGTCGAGGCCGACGGGCTACCGGCTGGATTACAAGCTCGAGACCCTGGCCGGCTATGTCACGTCGGGTCTCCTCGTCGTCGCCCGGGGCGAGGGGTGGCAGCGCAAGCTGGACCTGCGGCGGCTGAGGTCGGGTAAGTGGTCTGTCAGCGGAACCCGCAGCGACATGAGCGCTGTCGAGGGTGCGCTGGACTGCGACCTCGCCTGGTCGCCGCTCACCAATTCGATGCCGGTCCTGCGCCACGGATTGCTCGAGGGCGGCGGACCGATTGAGTTCCAGATGGCCTGGGTGTCGGTGCCGGACCTGCGCGTGATCCCGAGCATTCAGCGCTACAGGTTCATGCGCAAGTCCGGCAAATTTTCGATCGTCAGATACGAGTCGTCGTCACGCGACTTCGTCGCCGACCTGACTTTTGACCAGGACGGCCTGTGCGTGAATTACCCCGGCATCGGGCGCAGCGTCTAGACGGGCGGGCGCGCTT
>VBGO01000138.1 GCA_005882525.1 Chloroflexota bacterium | reverse complement strand
GATGCGCGACGACGTCATCGACTCGCTGACGCAAGCGCGCCAGGGTATCGAGGAGACGGGAGACTTCGTCGGCGCCATCCCGGGCCTCGACGTCCTCTACCAGACCCGTGTGCAGGCGGAGCGCTTCTCGTCGCCGCAGGAGTACGAGCGCTATCGGGGCGTCTACGTCGTGACCGCTGATGTGCTGCGCCGGTTGGCGAAGCACGCCATCCTGATGCATCCGTTGCCACGGGTCGGGGAAATCGAACCGGTGGTCGACGACGATCCGAGAGCCGCATATTTCCGTCAGGCACGCAACGGGCTCTGGGTCCGCATGGCTGTGCTCGACTGGGCCATGGCGCGCTGATGTTGCAGACGCCACCCGCCAAGGCCGTCATCCTGGATGCCGACGGCATGCGTCGCGCCTGGCGCCGCATCGCCCATGAGATCATCGAGCGCCAGCCGAACCTCGCGCAGCTGACCCTCCTCGGCATCGTCACCCGTGGCGTCCCGCTCGCCGAGCGGCTGGTGGCGACGCTGGAGGAGCTGGAAGGAATCCGGCTGCCGGTCATCTCGCTCGATGTCCGGGCTTATCGCGATGACCTGCCGCGGGCATTTGCCGCACCCTTGCCGGTTCTGCCTGCCGCCGCGGTCGACGGCCGGCCCGTTCTCCTCGTCGATGACGTCCTCTTCAACGGACGGACCGTGCGCGCCGCGATCGACGCCGTGATCGCGGCCGGCCGGCCCACCCAGATCCAGCTCGCCGTGCTGGTCGATCGCGGCCACCGGGAGCTCCCCATCCGGCCTGACTACATCGGCAAGAACGTGCCGACTTCACGCCAGGAGTGGGTTGACGTCCGTCTGAACGAGATCGATGGCGAAGATGCGGTTCGGATTCTCGAGCAAGCGGAGCGCTGATGCGCCTGCGTCACGTCCGCGTGCTCGGGCCGACCGGCCTCTCGATGCCACACACGGTCGAGGTTCGTGCCGAGGACCGAGAGGATCGCGACGCCACCGGTCTGGTGCTGTCCCCGGGATGGATGGATCTTCACGCGCACCTGCGTGATCCCGGTTTCCCGCAGAAGGAGACGCTGTTGTCGGGGGCGACCAGCGCCGCGGTGGGTGGATTCACGCATGTCCTCGCGATGGCGAACACCGACCCAGTGACCGATCGACCCGAGCGGGTCCAGAGCCTGTTGGCGCGGACCGCGGCGCTACCGATCCGCATCAGTTTCGTGGGAGCGGTCACGACCGGCCTTGAAGGCAAACGGCTCACCGATGCCGCCGCGCTGAAGTCCGCCGGAGCGGTGGCGCTCTCCGACGATGGACGGCATGCGATGGACCGGCTTGCGCTCCGCGCCGCCCTCGGGGCGGCCGCCGAGGCCGGGTTGCCCGTCCTCATCCATGCCCAGGCCGAGCGGCTGGGGAATGGCCCGGACGCCGAGGCCGCCGCCGTCACCGAAGCGCTGGACGCCCTCCGCGACCGCCAGCCCGCGCGCCTCCACGTCCAGCACGTCAGCACTCGCGGGGCCGTCGAGTTGATCCGGGCCGCAAAGTCCGACGGCTTGCTGGTCACCGCCGAAGCCACCCCGCATCACCTGACGCTGACCTCGCGGGATGCGGCCGCCCTGGGGCCATACGGCAACGTCAATCCGCCGCTGCGGAGTCCGGACGATCGCGATGCGCTGCGGCAGGCATTGATCGAGGGTGTGATCGACGCGGTCGCGACCGATCATGCGCCCCACGACCTGGCCGCCAAGCAAGCGGGCGCGAACGGCTTCCACGGTTTCGAGACGGCGGTGAGCGTCGTCCTGGGGCTGGGCCTGACCGATCGCATCGTCTACCGCGCATGTGTGTCGCGGCCGCGAGAGATCATCGGCCAAGCCCTGGAAGACGAATGGATCCTGATCGATCCGAATGCGGAGTGGACGGTGGAGCCATCGTCCTTCAGGAGCCGTGGCAGGAATACGCCCTTTGCCGGCCGGCGGCTGCGCGGACGGGTCATCATGACGGTCTGTCGCGGGCAGGTTGTGACGGAGCGGCTGATGCAGCATGCCTGAGCCGATGGTTCTGGTGCTCGAGGACGGGTTCACGCTGTTTGGCGATCGCGGTGGGCAGGCCACCCTCGCCAGCGGTGAAGTCGTGATCAACACCTGCATGACCGGCTACCAGGAGGTGCTCTCCGACCCCTCGTACGCGGGGCAGATGGTTGTCATGACCTATCCCCTGATCGGCAACTACGGCGCGGCGCCGGAGTTCCAGGAGTCGAGTCGCCCCTGGGCTCGGGCCTTGATCGCCCGCCAGCTCAGCCCCTTCCAGCAACACTGGCGCACTCATCAGTCACTCGCCGACTGGCTCGACGCCTACGGCGTTCCGATCCTGACCGGCTGCGACACTCGCCGCCTGGCCCGGCACCTACGTGGGACCGGCGCCCAGCGGGCGATCATCGGCCCGCGCCAGGAGTTGACGACGCTGCGCGAGCGGGTCCACCGCGTCACCCGGCTCGAAGAACAGGACCTGGTCCGGCAGGTGTCGGAAGGGTTCAGCGACGTCGTGGAGCCCCTCGATCCCGCGCTGACCGCCCGCGCCCTGCGCCAGTGGCCGGGGCTGCGAATCGTCGTCGTCGATTACGGCGTCAAGCGGAACACGCTGCGATCCCTGCGCTCGCGCGGTGTGGAGGTCGAGGTCCTGCCGCACGACAGCGACCTCGACAGGATCCTCGCCCGCCGCCCGGACGGCGTTGTTCTTTCCAACGGACCGGGTGACCCTTCGCAGCTCCAGTCCACCGTCGCCGTAACGCGGCAGCTGATCGGGCGTCTGCCGCTCCTCGGCATCTGCCTGGGCCATCAACTCATCGGTCAGGCGGCCGGCGCCCGGACGGCACGACTGCCATTCGGCCACCACGGCGGCAATCATCCGGTGCTCGACCTACGCACCGGCCGGGTGAGCATGACGTCGCAGAACCACGAATTCGAGGTCGACGTCGAGAGCATGCCTGCCAGCAGTGGCTTCCGGGTCAGTCACCGCAACCTGCACGACGGCTCGGTTGAGGGCCTGGTGCACGAACGATTGCCGGTCCGCTCGGTGCAATTCCACCCCGAAGGCGGACCAGGTCCGCAGGACAACCAGGCGATCTTCGACGAGTTCCTGGACCTGGTCACCGGCCAACAGCCGGTACCGATCGCCGTGCGCCCGCCCGTGCGGCGTCCGGCCAGCGTCCTGGTGATCGGATCCGGGCCGATCGTGATCGGTCAGGCCGCGGAGTTCGACTACGCCGGCACGCAGGCCTGCAAGGCGCTCCGCGAAGAAGGCGTGCGAACCATCCTGGTGAACTCGAACCCGGCGACCATCATGACCGACGAGGGCATCGCCGACCGGGTTTACATCGAGCCGCTGACGGTCGATGCGCTGACCGCGATCATCGAACGGGAGCGACCCGATGGGCTGCTGCCCACGCTGGGCGGCCAGACCGGCCTCAACCTGGCGGTGGCGCTGGCTGACGCCGGTGTCCTCGAACGCTGCCAGGTTCGCGTGCTCGGGACGCCGCTCGTCGCGATCCGGGAGGCCGAGGATCGCGAGGCCTTCAAGGCCGTGCTGTTGCGCCTGGGGGAGCCGGTGCCGGACAGCCGCACCGTGACGACGGTGGGGGCGGCCCGGGAATTCGCGGCATCGATCGGTCTTCCGCTGGTGGTGCGACCGGCCTACACCCTCGGTGGCACCGGGGGCGGGATGGCGGGCAGCCCGCTGGAGCTCGAGGCCGTGGTCCGCGAGGGCCTCGCCGCCAGCCCTATCCGGCAGGTCCTCGTCGAGCGTTCGCTGGCTGGCTGGAAAGAGATCGAGTACGAGGTGATGCGCGACGCCAACGACACCTGCATTGCCGTTTGCAACATGGAAAACATCGATCCGATGGGCGTGCACACCGGTGACAGCATCGTCGTCGCGCCCAGCCAGACACTCTCCGACCGGCAATACCAGATGTTGCGTTCAGCCTCGCTGCGCATCATCCGGGCGCTGCAGATCGAGGGTGGATGCAATGTCCAGTTCGCCCTGGACCCGGCCTCCGATCAGTACTACGTCATCGAGGTCAATCCTCGGGTCAGCCGGTCGTCGGCGCTGGCCTCGAAGGCAACCGGATACCCGATCGCCCGGGTGGCAGCGAAGATCGCGGCAGGGCGAGGCCTGCACGAAATCGCCAACGCGGTGACGGGGAAGACGAGCGCGGCATTCGAGCCGGCTCTTGACTACTGCGTCGTGAAGATTCCCCGCTGGCCTTTCGACAAGTTCCCGGCGGCGGACCGCACGCTCGGCACCCAGATGAAGTCGACCGGCGAGGTGATGGCCATCGAGCGCACCTTCGAGGCCGCGCTGGGCAAGGCCCTGCGCGCCCTGGAGCAGCGGCTCCCCGATGCCTCGCAACTCCGCGGCCGACCCGACCTGTTGCACCAACCCAACGACCGTCGCTTGATGGCGGCGATGCAGGCGCTGCGCGATGGCGCCGGCCAAGACGAGGTCGGCGCCGCCACCGGCTTTGCGCCCTGGTTCGTCGACCGGCTCGGGTACATCGCCAAGCTCGAAGCCGAGCTCATGGACCTGGCCGCCGTGCCGGATGGCGACACGGTGCTGCGCGCGAAACGGGCGGGCCTCGACGACGGCCGGATCGCGGAGCTGAGCGGCGGCCGTCTGCCGACGATGGCGCTGGAGCCGACGTTCCGGCAGGTCGACACCTGCGCGGCCGAGTTCGAGGCGGTCACGCCCTATTACTACGCCACCTATGAGGATGAAGACGAGATCATCCGCGGTGGAAAGACGGCGGTCGCGGTCATTGGCTCCGGCCCGATCCGGATCGGCCAGGGCATTGAGTTCGACTACTGCAGCGTCCATGCCTCGGCCGCGCTCCAGGAGGCCGGCCTCGACAGCGTGCTCATCAACAGCAATCCGGAAACCGTCAGTACCGACTTCGACGCCTCGACGCGACTCTATTTCGAACCGCTCGACCTGGAAGGCGTCCGCAATGTCCTACGCCGGGACCCCGTGCTCGGCGTGATGGTCCAATTCGGTGGCCAGACCGGTTTGAACCTGGCTGACGCGCTGGCCAGCGGCGGCGTGCGGATTCTCGGTTCGAGTGTTGACACCATTGACCTGGCGGAAGACCGCCGCCGGTGCGAGGCGCTGCTACGCGATCACGGCATCGCGCAGTCACCCGGCGGCTTCGCCACCGGCGCCGAGGCCGCCCTCAGCATCGCGGCGAAAGTGGGCTATCCGGTGCTCGTCCGGCCCTCCTATGTCCTCGGCGGCCGCGGGATGGAAATCGTGCATTCGCCGCAGGACCTCCGG
Organism: Chloroflexota bacterium; assembly: GCA_005882525.1. Lineage (GTDB taxonomy): Bacteria > Chloroflexota > Dormibacteria > CF-121 > CF-121 > CF-13. The sequence continues at coordinate 940 of VBGO01000138.1, read as the reverse complement.
CGCTACGTCGACGCCGCGATGGCGTTTGGTGTCCGTGGCCCCATCCTCGTGGACAAGTACCTGCTCGGTCGCGAGCTCGACGTCGATGCGGTGTGCGACGGTGAGACGGTATTGATTCCCGGCATCCTCGAACACATCGAGCGGGCCGGTATTCATTCGGGCGACTCGTTCGCCGTCTATCCGCCGATCACGTTGACCCAGGGTGAGACCGAGCGGGTGGTCGAGGCGACGACCATGATTGCGCGGCTGTTCAAGGCGGTTGGGCTGATCAACATCCAGTTCGTGATCCAGAATGGTGTCCCCCACGTGCTGGAGGTGAACCCGCGGGCCAGCCGGACCGTGCCTTTCCTCAGCAAGGTGACGGGCGTGCCGATGGTCAATCTCGCCACCCATGCGGCGCTGGGCCGCTCGCTGACGGAGTTCGGATTCCGTGGCGGCCTGCAGCCGAGCCGGCCGCTCTATGCGGTCAAGGCCCCGGTCTTCTCGATGGCCAAGCTTCCTGCGGTGGACGCCGTGCTGGGCCCGGAGATGAAGTCCACCGGAGAGGCCATGGGGATCGCCGCGGACCTGCCCAGCGCCCAGTACAAGGCCTTCCTCTCGACCATGCAGGAGCTGCCGCCGGATGGCGCGGCCCTCTGCTCGATTGCCGACGCCGATAAGGACGAGGCGCTCCCGATTGTCCGGGCGATCCACGGCCTCGGTCTGCGGCTGTACGCGACGGCCGGAACCGCGGCGTTTCTCCGGGAATCCGGTATCCCGGCAACCACCGTGCAGAAGCTCGGCGACGGCCATCCCAATGTCGTCGACGTCATCCAGTCCGGCCAGGTTCACCTGGTCGTGAACACTGTGTCGTCGTCCGCGCTGGGTGCGGACGACGGCGTAGGCGTTCCCCTCCGGGATGGATACGAGATCCGTCGGGCATCGGTCGAGCGGCGCATCC
>VBGO01000137.1 GCA_005882525.1 Chloroflexota bacterium | reverse complement strand
TCCTCGATCAGCTTGCCGAACAGGTCGTGGTCCGCCACCTGGAGCAAGCCTATCGCAGCGGTCTGCGCTTCCAGCTGATCTCGGAGGAACTCGGCGAACGCGACTTTGGCGGTTCGCCGACGCTGGTACTGGCCGACCCGCTGGACGGGAGCTTCAACGCCAAGATGGGGCTGCCATACTATGCCGTCGTGTTCGCCGCCACTGAGGGTGACCGGTTCTCGGACGTGCGGCTTGGTTATGTCCAGAACCTGGTGACTGGGGACGAGTTCCATGCAATCGCGGGCGGCGGGGCATTTCATAACGGCGAAGCGCTGCGACCGTCGCTGCCGCCGTTTGACGGTCGGACCATACCCCTGGTCCAGTTCGACGCGCCATCCGGCGTGGAGCCGCGCGAGCGGGCGGCGCCCATCGTCGCCCGGGCCGAAAAGGTCCGCCAGCTCGGCTCGGCCGCGCTGAACCTCTGCCATACGGCAACCGGTGGGATCGCGCTCCAGGCGACGCCGGCGCCCGTCCGGTCGTTCGACCTGGCCGGCCCGGTCCTCATCCTGCGCGAGGCGGGTGGGATCGTCACCGATTTCGAAGGCCGCTTGATCGACTCGGTCTCGGTCCGACTGGACGCCCGAACGACCCTCCTTGCGTCTTTGTCTTCCGAGGTCCACGCCTATGCGCTCGAGCTCCTCCACGCGCGGGTGCCCTGATGTTGGAGCCGGAGCAGACCACCTTCATCGTGCTCTCCTTCGAGGGCCCGGACGTCTATTCGCAGGCGGGTGGGCTGGGCGTGCGGGTCAAAGAGCTGTCTCGGGCGCTGGCCGAGCGTGGCTACGAGACGCACCTGTTCTTCGTCGGCGACCCCACGTTGCCGGCCGATGAGAGCGCGCTCGAGGGCCGGCTGTGGCTCCATCGCTGGAGCCAATGGATCAGCCGCTACCACCCGGTCGGCGTCTACGACGGCGAGGACGACAAGGTCGCCGACCTGAACCGCAGCCTGCCCGATGCGCTGGTCAATGACTACATCAAGCCGGCGATCGCGCGCGGAGACACGGTGGTCGTGCTTGGTGAAGAGTGGCACCTCGCCCACGCCATGAGCCTGATCTCCGATGCGCTCTACTTCGCCGGCTTGCGGGATCGCTGCTTGCTGCTCTGGAACGCGAACAATCATTTCTCCTTCCATCGCATCAATTGGGGGCAGCTGGCCTTCGTCTGCACACTGATGACGGTGAGCCGCTACATGAAGCACATCATGTGGCGCTGGGGCGTGAATCCGATCGTGGTGCCGAACGGTATTCCCGGATCGATGATCGCCCGAGTCAGCCCGGCGCAGGTGCGCGCCGTGCGCGCCGCCGTGAACGCGCCGGCATTCCTCTTCAAGATCGGCCGCTTCAGCCCGGATAAGCGCTGGCACCAGGCGATCGCGGCGGCGGCCATGCTGAAGGAGCGCGGGGTGACGACCCGGCTCCTTATCCGGGGTGGCCTTGAACCCTTCGGCGGTGAGGTGCTGGAGTTTGCGGCGCAGCGTGGCTTGCGCGTGGCCCAGCTGTCGACGCGCGTCGAGGATGTCGCCGGTCTGGCGAAGGCGCTCAAGGAGCAGGCCGATGCGGACGTCTGGAACGTGACCGCCTTCCTGCCAGACGATCTGCTGCCGGTGCTTTACGCGTCGGCGACCGCGACCATGGCCAACAGCGGGCACGAGCCGTTTGGCCTGGTCGGCCTGGAGGCGATGGCCTCCGGCGGCGTCGCCTTCGTGGGCGCAACCGGCGAGGAGTACGCCGAGCCGTTCAAGAACGCGATCGTCATCGAGACCGAGGATGCCGCCGAGATCGTCGCCTATGTCACCCACCTGGCGGCGCATCCGGAGACGGCGCGTAACCTGCGGATCGCCGCTCAGCGAACGGCGCGCGACTATACCTGGCAGCGGGTGCTCGACATTCTCCTGCAGCGGCTCGAGTTCGTAGCGATCAAACAGGGTCTCAAGGTGGCGGGCGATGCACAGGCCGCGCCCGGCGCAGGGGCCCCTTTGAGAGGATAGAGCGGATGCCGAACGCGCTTGTGATTTATATGGTTGCGCACCAGCCGCGCCGCATCCGGTTACCGGCCCAGCTGATTCCGCGGGGCACGCCGCCCGAGAAAATGGATGCGCTGATCTTCGACGACCAGATGGACCGGCGCTATTTCGACAAAGTGGCGAAGTACTGCTACCGGCCCGCGACCGAGCTCTTCCAATCGCTGGTGGACAAAGGGATGAAGATCTCGCTTGGCTTCTCCGTCTCCTTCCTGCTGCAGATGCGGCGCTATGGCCCGGATGTGCTGGCCGGCTTCCAGAAGCTGGTCAGTCATGAAAACGTCGAGCTGGTCGCGGTCGAGCCATATCATTCGTTCATCTTCTATCTCGACATCGCCGCGTTCGCCGAGCGGATGGCATGGGGCAAACGGCAGCTCGAAGAGACCTTCCAGAAGACGATTGCCGTCACCGACACGACCGAGATGTTCATGTCGAACGATGTCTACTTCCAGCTGCAGTTGAGCGGCTTTCGGGGCGCCGTGATGGACGGCCGGCCCTGGGTGATGGGCTGGCGCGAACCGACTCACCTTTACCGTTACCCCAATGAGGAGCTGCGGCTCCTTACCCGCCACTACGAGCTGAGCGACGACGTCGGCTATCGGTTCAGTAACCGGCAGTGGAACGGCTGGCCGCTGATGGCCGATACCTACGCGACCTGGGTGCGGCAGGCGATGGGCGAGTTCGTCTTTCTGGCCTGGGACTACGAGACGTTCGGGGAGCACCACCGGGCGGACTCCGGCATCTTCCCCTTCATGCATGCGCTGCACGCCGAGTTCGTCAAGACCAAGATGCGCTACCTGACCCCGTCGGAGGCGATCGCCAGCTTCAAGGCCGCGCACGAGATGCCCCTCCCCGAATACGGCTGCACCTGGGCCGGGGACGGTGGCATGGACTTCTTCCTCGGCAACGAGGCGCAGCAGGGCATCTTCCGGCTGATGCACCACATCTACAACAAGGCCAAGCTCACCAAGCATCCCCATCTGATCGACATCGCCCTCTGGCTCTTGCAGTCCGACAACCTGCACCTGATCCAGTGGTTCTCCAAGGCGGGCGCCCAGGCCGAGGTCTCGGCCTACTTCACCCCCGATGAGTGGTGGGAGCTCGGCGGCCTGGGCATCCTTCGGGAACAGCAGCGGGTGTATGTCAACTTCCTGCGTGCGATGGACGAGTACGTCTGACCGGGCGGGTGCGTCGTCCAGCAGCCCATCGCGCACTCGGCCGAAATCACGACGGCCTCGTCTGCGCGTACAGGCTGCGTACGACGCCCGCCCTATTACGCCCGAAAGGGCGGCGGCCCGAGGGCCGCTAAGGCGGCTCGCTCCGTGGGCTCGCGCGCGAAACCCCGCCTTTGACCGGCAGCGGATTGCGCCGGAGCTGCAGCGCCGACCGCGATCATGTGCGCCGAGGCCAGCGCGCTGGCGTGCCACCGACGGTTCATCGCCCGCGAAATGGCCGCGCGCGGTTACCGGGTAAGGCACATCGGTACCGACTGAAAACCGGGATATGGCGACTCCTTGCCGGCTGATACTCAGCCGCCCTAGAATTCGAACGGAATGGTAGAGAGGGGACTCCGTTGAGTGGTGTCCCGGCGCCTCTTCCGAACAGCGATTTTCCACCGGTCGTCATCGCCGATGACGATCGTGACGTGCGGACGATGCTGCGGACGCTCCTCGAGCTCGATGGCCATGACGTGATGGAAGCCAAGGACGGCGTCGAGGCGTGGCAGCTCTGCGTCGAGTGTCAGCCGTCGGTTGTGGTAGCCGACATCCAGATGCCGCGCCTCGATGGGCTGCAGCTCTGCCGAAGGATCCGGGAAAGCCGCTACTCGCCGGACATCAAAGTGATCGTCTACACCGCCGGGATGGCGACCCCCGAGGAGGCCAAAAACGCGGGCTGCGACGAGTACTTCCTCAAGACGGACCCCCTGCCCAAGCTGCGGGACAAGGTCCGCCAGTACACCGGCGCCCGTAATGCCTGATCGCGGCTAACCCGTCATCGTTCCGAATACGAACCGTATTCGACGGCTGCAAGGTCGGCGCGGGCGCCCGGTTATACCGCAGGGGTGCCTTCCTTGCCCGTGCCTCCGTTGCCGGCCGTCATCGACCTATCCCTGGTCGCCGTGGCGTTGGGCTCACTGTTGATCCTGCGCCTGGCGCATGGCGCCCTGCCCTGGGGCCACCTGATGATCGCGGTCGGCCCGGACGGCCGGCCGATGAGGCCGCGGGTGAAGTGGCACCTGTGGTCGATCAGTCGGGGCGAGCCCCCTCGGCTGGCCGCGATCGGCGGCTTTGCCTCGGTAGCGCTCGGTTGCGCGGCGGCGATGGCGGTGACGCCGCGGCTGGTCGAGTCCGTCTTCCGCCCGGTCAGCTCACTGTCAACCTCGCTGATGATCTTCACGGTCGCCGTCTCGACCATCTTGATGCCGCTTGGCCTGTCTGTCCTGCTGCGGGCGATCCTCGACATGACGGCCCGCCGCTCTTCGATGATGGGCGTGGTGGTGGGGTTGCGGCGCGACGCGGGCATCTTCGGCCGCAGCTACCGGATCGCGGTGCAGGCCGGAGATCGGGCGATGGCGAAGCGGCTCTGGGCGGAGTCCTTCCGGGTCGACCGCGCGACCTTCGAGCGCCTGAGCCCCGGTGATCGGATCAGCATCGAGTACTCGGCGCGGCTGCGTTACGTCTACCATATGGTGCTGCCCGAACCGCTGAAAAAAGCGGTTGGTTAGCTAGACTTTTCTCCCGTGACGCGCCCCCTGCACGTGGCCTTCGTCTGGCACATGCATCAGCCCTACTACAAGGATGACCTGACCAACACCTTCCTCCTGCCCTGGGTGCGCCTCCGATGCGCCAAGGACTACTACAAGATGCCGGCGCTTCTCGATGATTACCCGGCCATGAAGCAAACCTTCAATCTCGTGCCCTCGCTGGTCGCCCAGGTGCAGGACTATGTCGACGGGGGGTTTACCGACATCTACCTCGACCTGGCCCGCCGTCCGCTATCGGAGCTGACCGGCGATGAACGCGCCTTCATTGCCCGCTGGATGACCGAAGGAAGCCAGATCCGGCGGGTCCGCCAGTATCCGCGCTACCTGGAGCTCGTTCGCAAGCGGGAGCAGTCGTGGCCCCGCTCCACCGCCGACATGGCCCGGCTGTTCTCGGACAGCGAGCTCCGGGATCTGCTGGTGTGGTTCAACCTCTCCTGGGTCGGCCCCGAAGTGATGGACAGCGACTCGCAGATCGCGGAGTTGGTGCGGAAGGGCCGGGACTTTTCCCAGGCCGACATCGAGCCGGTGCTGCGGGTGCAGCTCGAGTTGATCCAGAAAGTGCTGCCCAAGTACCGCGAGCTGGAGGACCGAGGACAGGCGGAGCTGATCACCAGCCCCTACTACCATCCGATCTTGCCGTTGATCGCCGATCTTGGGATCGCCCGTATGGCGCGGCCGGACCTCGCCATGCCGCGACGGCCCTTCAAGCATCCCGAGGATGCCGCCGAACAGCTCCGCCTCGCCATGGAGGCCCACGCGCTCCGCTTCGGTCGCCGGCCACGCGGCGCCTGGCCGCCCGAAGCCGCCGTGTCCGACGACGCCCTGCGCCTGGCCGCTGACCAGGGACTCGAGTGGATGCTCAGCGATGAGGGGGTGCTGGCACGGTCACAGGAAAGCGCGATCAACCGGAACGCGGAAGGCCAGCTGATGCAGCCCGAGGTGCTCTATGCGCCCTACCGGGTGCAAGGCGATGGCCCGCCGATCCGGCTGCTGTTTCGCGACGGAAGGCTCTCCAACGCGATCGGCTTCGAGTACCAGAACGCCGCCCCAGATCAGGCGGCCAAGGATCTCGTCGACCGGCTTCATGGGATCCGGCAGCGGCAGCAGGAAACGCCTTTTCTGGCCATGATCGCGCTCGATGGGGAGAACTGCTGGGATTCCTACGAGGCGAACGGCAACTCATTCCTCCATGCGCTGTACAGCCGGCTGAGCCGTGAGCCTCAGCTGAAAACCGTGACGGTCTCCGAGTTCCTCACGGAATTCCCGGCGACCCGCTCCCTCCCCCGGGTCCATCCCGGATCGTGGATCAACGCGAACTTCGATACCTGGGTCGGCGACCAGGAGCACAATGCGGCCTGGGACCTGCTCGCCGAGTCACGAGACTTTCTCAGCGACCGGGAGCGCGAGGATGCCGACGCCTCCCAACTGGCGTCCGCGCGGCGCGAAGTCCTGATCGCGGAAGGCAGCGACTGGTTCTGGTGGTTTGGCCGCTCGCACGACTCGGGCATGGACCAGATCTGGGACAGCCTGTTCCGGCTGCACCTGCGCAACATCTATATGTCGCTCGGAGAGCGCCCGCCGGCGATCCTCTACCAGCCTATCGTGAAGGACGCCCAGGCCTCGGCGTCGCAACGTCCCGTCCGCAAGATCACGCCCAAGCTCAATGGCGTCGTGGACGACGAGGAGTGGAGCTCGGGTGGCTACGTCGATGTCACCGCCCTCTTTGGCGCCATGCATCCGCCGCGAGGCGCCGTACGCCGGATCTGGTTCGGCCACGACGACCGCAACCTCTATTTGCGCTTCGACCTGCTCGGGGATGGGCGGACGCCACGGCCGGTCGAGCTCGAGATGTTCTTCTCTGGTAGACCCGGCGGCGGAATGCCGGCCGCCGGCCGCACCCGGTTGAGCCTTGCCGGCGCGGCGGAATTTGGATTCGATCCAGCCTTCCGCCTGACCGCCCGCGCGGAAGGGAGAGACTTCCAGCTGGAACTGCGCGAGGTGACCGCCGGCGGCGCGGTTCCGCCACGGTGGTCGGCGCGCGCCACCGGCGGGCAGGCGCTGGCGTTCGCGGTGCCTTTCGATGCGCTCGGCCACGACCCGGGCGAGACCCTGGAAATGGTGGCGGTGGCCTTCGAGGGTGGCAAAGCCGTGGAACAGCTGCCACCCACCGGCGCCATCGCGGTGCGGGTGCCCGGCGATGCGGCCCGCGGGCGGCAGAATCAGCCGCTCAAGATCCTGCTGGTTGCGGCCGAAGTTGCACCCTTCGCCAAGGTCGGCGGCCTGGCCGATGTCGCCGGCGCCCTGCCCAAGGCGCTGAAGGCGATGGGCCACGACGTCCGGGTCGTGATGCCGCGCTACGGGACCATCGATGTCGGCAAATATGGCTTGCGCCGGGTCATCGAGAACCTCGCGGTCCCGCTGGCGCATCAGCCGGTCAACGCCGCCGTCCTCGAAGGCCGGATCGGTGAGGAGGTGCCGGTCTACTTCATCGAGAACGAGCAATTCTTCGGCCGCGAGGGCATGTACGGCTTCTGGGACGACGACGCCCGCTTCATCTACTTCAGCCGCGCCGCGCTCGAGCTGCTGCGTCCGCTCGATTTCAAGCCGGACGTGATCCACGTCAACGACTGGCACACCGCCATCATCCCGAACATGCTGGCGCGGCTTTACGCTGACGATCCCTTCTACAGCGGCGTCGCCACCGTTCTGACGATTCACAACCTCGCCTTCCAGGGCGTCTTCGGCTACGGCACCCTGAACCTCGCCGGTCTCGAGCAGTGGGGCCTGATCAAGTCCGGCATCCCCGGGCTCGATGACATCGTCAACCTGCTCGGCCGCGGGTTGTACTTCTCGGACGTGGTCAACACGGTGAGCAACCGGTACGCGGAGGAAATCCTGACCCCCGAGTATGGCGAGCGGATGGACCCGCTGCTTCGGGTTTTTCGCGGCAAGTTGCACGGGATCATCAACGGCATCGACTACGACGTCTTCAATCCGACGACCGACGCGACGATCGCCGCCCGCTACGACATGGGGAGCATCGAGAAGAAGGTCGAGAACAAGCTGGCCCTGCAGAAGGAGGTCGGCTTACCGCAGGACCCGGCGATCCCGGTGATCGGCCTGATCTCACGGCTGTACGACCAGAAGGGGCTCGACCTGATCGCCAACATCATGTGGGGGCTGATGCGGTTGAACCTGCAGCTTGTCGTGCTCGGTGCCGGGGATGCTCGCTATGAGGAGCTGTTCCGCGCCAACGCGCGCGACAACCCGCAGAAGGTGTCGGCCACGATCGGGTTCAAGCCGGTGCTCGCCCAGCATATTTACGCCGGCTCCGACATGTTCCTGATGCCGTCGCGATTCGAGCCATGCGGCCTCGGTCAGCTGATCAGTCTCCGCTACGGGACCATCCCGATCGTGCGCGCCACCGGCGGGCTGGCCGATACCATCGACGACTGGGATCCGCGGCCGCAAACCGGCAACGGCTTCGTCTTCACCGCCTATGATCACTGGGACCTGTTCGCCCAGGTGGTCCGGGCGCTGGAAACGTTCCGGCAGCCCGCGCTCTGGAGCCGGCTACAGCAAAACGCCATGTCGACCGACGTCAGCTGGGCCAACTCCGCCGAAAAATATGTCCGCCTCTACGGGGCGGCGATCGGCCACCATGCCGAGTCGAAGGAATATTCCGCCGCCGCCGCCGACCCCTACGGCTGGTAAGCGGGGCGGCCGGGCGGCCTCAAAAAGGGGCGCCCGTCTAATAGAGGTTAATATTTGGGCCCTTTTCTTGATGATTGGTCACGTCTTGATGCATGATTACGGCGATTCGGCTCTGAACCGACGCTGAACGGCGGCCATCTTTGCCCGGAAGGGAGGTAATTGACGTCTATGGATCTATCTATCGGTAAGTTGCGATGGTTGCGAGTCTCGACGCTCGTTGCCGGAATCGCCGTGCTGGTGTCCGCCTGCGGGACGGCGCCGTCGAGTACGAGCGAAACCCCCAAGAACGGTGGCACCCTGATCTGGGCGCTCGACTCCGATGCCGACACGTTGAATCCGTTCGTCGCGTCGACCCTTCCAGACTTTGCGCTGCTTTCGCACATATACCCGAACCTGTACTCGTCTGACAAGAACCTCAACGTCATCCCGGACCTGGCAGACGGTATGCCCTCGGTGTCGAGTGACGGCACCGTGTGGACGGTGAAGATGAAGAAGAACGGCAAGTGGAGTGATGGGACGCCGATCACCGCCGACGACGTGATCGCAACCGAGAAGCTCCAGGCCGCCCCCACCCTCGATACCGATTACGCCTACGACTGGAGCAAGCTCAAGAAGATCGAGAAGGTTGACACCTACACCGTCAAGTTCACCCTCACCGAGCCCTTTGCTCCCTTCCTGGCGGTCAATCTGGTCGGCTACATCGCGCCGGCTTCGGTCTTCGGAACCGTCGACCCGGCGAAGGTCCGCAACATGCCGACGTCGACAGCCCCGACGGTAACCGGCGGTCCCTACAAGTTCGACAAGTGGGTTCCCGGCCAGGAGATTGACCTTTCGGCCAACCTTGCCTACTTCAACGGGCGGCCACACTACGACAAAGCGATCGCCAAGATCATCACCGACGCGACGGCCGCCGCCAACGCGCTGATCAACGGCGATGTGTCATGGCACTACAAGCTGGGTGAGGCCGGTGCCGGCGGAGTCAGCAAGGCCAAGGCGGCAAGTAACGTCGTGGTCCATACCTACCAGGACCTGGGCTATATCGACTTCCGCATGAATACGCGCAAGGGCCACATCTTCGACAACGTCCTGACGCGGCAGGCGCTGGCCTCCGTGCTGGACAAGTCGTCGATCGTGCAGGCGGCCACCCAGGGCGCCGGGGCCCCATTGTGGGGCGACATCGTCCCCGCCTCGTGGGCCTATGATGCCGCTTCCGTGGTCAAGTACCCGCTCGATGTCAACAAGGCGAAATCGCTAATGCAGCAGGCCGGCTGGACCATCGGAGCTGACGGCGTCGCGACCCGACCCAATCCATCCGGTTCGGGCACGCAGAGATTCGTCGGCAAGATCCGGGTGCGCGCCGGCAAGCCTGACCGCATTAAGGCCGCCGAGATCATCGCGGACCAGGTGAAGCAGATCGGCATGCAGCTGACGCCCGACCCCACCGACTTCAAGGTGTTCTACAAGCCGATCCAGCAGGGCAATTTCGACGTGTTCATCGCCGGATTCCAGCTCAACCTGGATCCTGATGACTGGAGCACCGCCTCCTCCGACCAGCTCCAACCCGAGCATCACGAGGGGCAGAACTGGACCGGCTATTCCAACCTGGAGCTGGATCA
>VBGO01000483.1 GCA_005882525.1 Chloroflexota bacterium | reverse complement strand
TTCGCCCGGCATCGAGCCGGTGACCATATATTCCTTGAGCGTCTCACCCTGAAAGGCGAGGTAGTGGACGTCGATCCATTCCGGCGGGCCCTGCAGGAACTTCAGCATCTGGTTGTAGTTGTCGTTGGTTTGCGGAGCGTTCGCGTTCTTGACGTAGCTCTCCTTGTCCTTGAACCGAATGATCCCGACGATCCGACTGGGGTCCTTATCCTCGACCGCGAATTCACTCGAGACCCAGCCACTCGCCTCCGCAGGGCTGCCTTGCTCTTGGGCAAACCGCCGGAAGACGTCCTGCTGGCCTTCCTTGAGCTTCGCGCGCATGATGGTTCCGTACATTCCGACCTCCTCCGTACTCACGTCGTATCCCCCGCTGCAGCCATGCTAGTCCCATAAACGGGCCTTAGGGCTGGCGTTCGAGGACAACGACGGGTATTAGGCGCTCCGTTCGCGTCTGGTAGTCGGCAAATGACGGCCAGATCTTCGACATTTCCTTGTAGAGCCGGTCGCGCTCCTGACGGCTGTCGATCACCCGGGCGCGGGCCTTGAATTTCTTGGTCCCCTCGGCGTTTGCCACTTCGACTTCGACCTCCGGGTTTGCCCTGATGTTCCCGAACCAGTTTGGGTGCTGCGGCGCCCCACCCTTTGAGGCCACGATGACGTAATCGTCTCCCTCGCGGCCATAGACCAGCGGGGTCGTGATGGCCTCGCCGCTCTTGGCCCCTTTCGCCGTCATCAGCAGCACGTGGTCACCCCACATCCCCACCCCGCGCCCTTTCTTGGCGTGAAACTCGGCGATCGTCTTCTGATTGAACGGCGTGGCTTTCATGGCCTCATCGTAACCAACGAACATCGCCGTCTGGCGCATCATCGACCCGCCTTAACGCGGGGACGTGGTCGCGGCGGGATCGGTGAGGTAGCGCTGAAGCGTCGGTCCGATCCAGGCCGCAAGTCTGGCGGGCGACGCCGACGGGAGCGGCTCGATCTTCACGACGTATCGGAGCATCGCCAGGCCGACGAGCTGACTCCCCACCAGGCTCGCCCGCAGCCGTGGCTGATCCAGCTCGAGGGCTTCCGCCAATCGCGTCAGCACCTCGCGCGTCACGAAATCGCGCAGCAGAGCCGCGGCCCGCTCACTGGAGACCACCGAACGAATCAACGCGAGCATAGGGCTGCCCGCCGGCGACTCCCACGTCTCGAGGAAGAAGCGCACCAGTCGCGCGCCCAGGCCATCGAGGCCAGGTTCGAGCAGCCGCGGGATGGCCGCCGACGGATCGAATGGAAACTCGACGGCGGCGAGGAAGATGCCCTCCTTGGATTCGAAGTAGTGGAGGACGAGCTTCGGGTCGACCTTCGCGGCGGCCGCGATCCCGCGGATGGTCGCGCGCTCGTAGCCGACCTCGCCGAAGTGCGACCGGGCGGCCGCCAGGATCTTCGCCTGGGTGCCGCCGGTCCCGGGCCTCCGGCCAGTTCGCGCCATCTGCGGTCAGGTTACCGAGCCGGCGCCGGCACGAGCCGCCCGCGTGGGCGACGCCTGATCAGTTCACCGAGCAGCATCAGCAGCAGGCCACCCGCGAGCCAGGCGCCCAGCACGGCGATCGACGCGCCGATGCCGGCGTTGTCGAAGAAGAGGGCACCACGCATCCCGCTGAACAGCTGGCCGACCGGCATCCCGGGCGCCAGCCACCGGTAGAAGTCGGGAAGCAACTGGCTGCCAAGCGGTCCGCCCGACGAAACGAGGTCCAGCAGCACCACGATGAGCGCGGCGACGGCGACACCGGGCGCACCGAGCAGCCGGGCGCTGCCCGCCACCACGGCACCGACGGCGGCCGATGCCAGGGCCAGCAGGCCGGTCGCAACCCAGAACCCCGAACCGTAATCAGCCCCGAGCCAGGTGGCCATGCCCATCCCGACCAGCGCCGCGAGCACGGCGTAGACCCCGACCATCACCAGCCGCACGGTGAAACCGGCGTCGCCCACCAGTCCGAGCAAAGCCTGCGCGACCAGCGTGGAGATCAGGACCGCGAGGATGACGAAGAACAGGATCAGCCCGTGCGGATCGCCGGTGGCAAAGGGATGAACG
>VBGO01000133.1 GCA_005882525.1 Chloroflexota bacterium | reverse complement strand
CGTGGAAATGAGCACCCCAGCGTACGGCCGGCAGTCGCTCCCTCAACGCCTGGAAGAGCTCCTCGACCTGTGCCGGGTTGGCAACCCCGATCGTGTCGGCCAGCGCGATCTCCTCGATGCCATCGTCCGCCAGGGCGGCGGCAACCTCACCAACTCGCTCTGCCCGTACGGGCCCCTCGTAGGGACAACCGAACGCCACGCTGATGCTGGCGTCGACCACGACATCGTCCCGGCGGGCCTCCGCGGCGATCTGCTGGATCTCCTGGAGGGTTTCGTTGACGGATCGATTCAGGTTGTGCTCGTTGTAGCTGTCGGTGGCGGCCACGGTCACCGCGACGTTTCGAACGCCAGCACCTCGGGCGCGCTCGAGACCGCGCCGATTCGGGACCAGCACCCGCAGGTGATCGATACGGTCCTGCAGCGCCTCCAGCACGGCTTCGGCGTCAGCCAGCTGGGGGACCCATTTCGGGTGCACCAT
>VBGO01000132.1 GCA_005882525.1 Chloroflexota bacterium | reverse complement strand
GCCCGTGACCAGACCCACCTTGGTGGGGGTTGGCAGCGTACTCGACCAGCTCTGCAGGCCGTCGCGTGGTCCGACTTCCACCCAGTCGACGGTCAGGCCGGCGCTCATTTCCCGGTGAACCGTGGCTCCCGCTTCTCGAAGAAGGCGGTGACCCCTTCCTTCAGGTCCTCGCTCAGGCTCAGCAGCGCCAGCTGGTCCTGGAGATAGGCGATCGCCGACGGAAAGCTCATGTCCTGCATGCGATAGAACGCCTCCAGGCCGAGCCGCATGCCGATCGGACTCTTCTTGGCGAGCTCAGCGGCCAGCGCATCGACCTCGGTATCCAGCTGCCCTGACGGCACCTGCCGGTTGATGACGCCCAGGCGGGCCGCTTCGCCGGCGTCGATCCGCTTGCCTGTCAGCATCAATTCCATCCCGGCCTTGCGCGGCACGTTCCGAAAGACAATCGCCATGATCATCATCGGCCACACCCCGACGTTGACTTCCGGCATCCCAAACTGCGCGTCGCTGGACGCGATGGCGAGATCGCAGGCGGCGACCAGGCCGAAGCCGCCGGCCAGCGCGTGGCCGTTGACGCGGGCGATCGTCGGCTTGCCCAGTTCCGTCATCTCCAGGAACAGGTCGGCGAGGTTGCGACGCTGGAAGTAACGCTCGAGCTCCGAGAGCTCCAGCCGGAATCCCTGGAGGTCGGCGCCGGCGCAGAACACCTTCCCCGCGCCGGTCAGGACGATGACCCGAACCGCATCGTCGCGCCTCGCTTGGTCGAACGCCTGGCGAAGCTCCTTGACAGTATCGGTGCCGAGCGCGTTGCGGCTCTCCGGGCGATTGATGGTGATCGTGGCGACCGCATCGCGCCGCCCATAGAGGAGGTGTTTGAACTCCACCGGCTCAAGTATATGGCGCGTCATTTCGGCGCTCCGTTAGCGCGCTTCTAGAATGCAATCGTGGAGGACGTCGTCCTGGTCGCGGCGGCCCGCACGCCGTTTGGGAAGCTGGGCGGCGGTCTCTCCAGCCTGACGGCGCCCGATCTGGGCGCGTCCGTCATCAAGGAAGTGCTCGATCGCACCCACGTCGAAGGTGCCGCCGTCGATCAGGTCATCATGGGCACGGTCATCACGGCCGGTATGGGCCAGATTCCGGCGCGCCAGGCCGCGATCAAGGCGGGCCTGCCGACCAGCGTCCCGGCGCTGACGGTCAACAAAGTCTGCGCGTCCTCGTTGAAGGCCGTAAACCTGGCCGCGTTGCTGATCCGCAACGGCGACGCCGGCGTGGTCGTCGCCGGGGGGATGGAGAGCATGAGCCAGGCGCCCTACCTGCTGGACAAAGCCCGGTTCGGCTATCGGCTGGGTGACGGGGCGCTGGTCGACAGCATGGTGCGCGACGGTCTCACCGACCCGGCCAACGGTTGCCACATGGCGGTGGAGGGGAGCAACGTGGCCAAAGAGTTCGAGGTCTCCCGTCAGCGGCAGGACGAGTACGCCTATGGTAGCCAGCAGCGTTACGCGGCGGCGCTCAAAGCCGGCCACTTCAAGGATGAGCTGATCTCGGTCGCGGTGCCGCACGCGAAAGGCACCACGACCGTCACGGCGGACGAGCAGCCACGGCCCGACACCACGGTCGAAGGACTGGCCCGGCTCAAGCCGCTGTTCCAGGACGATGGAACCGTCACGGCCGGGAATGCGCCCGGTGTCAACGACGGCGCCACCGCGATTCTTTTGGCCAGCGGGACCGAGGCGAAACGCCGCGGTCTGCCGGTGCTGGCCCAGTGGCTCGCTTACGGCGAGTCGGCGGCCGACACGCCGTATCTCGCCACGGTGCCGGCCTCATCGATTCAGGCGGCGCTGAAGAAGCTCGGCCTGCGGGTGAGCGATATGGACCTCTTCGAGATCAACGAGGCGTTTGCGGCGGTCGCCTGCACCGCCATGGACCTGCTCGGCATCGACGAGCAGCGGGTCAATGTCGACGGCGGCGCCCTGGCAGTAGGCCACCCGATCGGCGCCTCCGGGGCCCGGATCCTGATGCATCTCGTCTACGAGCTGCGCCGGCGGGGCGGCGGCTCAGGCGCGGCCGGGATCTGCTCTGGAATGGCGCAGGGCGAGGCCACCATCATTCGCGTGAACTGATGGATCTCTCTCTCAGCCCGGAACAGCAGGAGATCCGGAGGCTGGTCCGGGATTTCGCCGAGCGGGAGGTCAAGCCACGCGCCCAAGCCATCGATCAAACTGGCGAATTTCCTCGTGACCTGGTTGACAAGGCCGCCGGGCTCGGCTTGCTCGGCATCCTCGTGCCCGAGGCCCACGGGGGCGCCGGCCTCGACCACGTCTCCTTCGCGATCTTCGTCGAGGAAGTGGCGCGATTCTGCGCCAGCACGGCGGTGATCCTCGACGTCCACATCTCAGTCGGGACCGAGCCGATCGTCCTCTTTGGTTCCGAGGACCAGAAACGCCGCTGGTTGCCGGACCTGGCACAGGGGCACACGCTGGCCGCCTTCGCGCTGACGGAGCCGGAGGCCGGCTCCGACGCCGCTCATCTCAAGACCACGGCGAGCCGCCGCGACGGTGCCTACGTTCTGAACGGCAGCAAGATCTTTATCACCAACGCTGGCGAAGCGCAGCTGTACGTCGTCATGGCGAGCACACGGCCGGGGTCAGGGGCGGAGGGTATTAGCGCCTTTCTGGTCGGCGGCGACAACCCCGGGCTCAAGGTCGGACCAAAGTTCAAGAAGATGGGCCTGAACGGCTCCGCCATAGCCGAGGTCTATCTGGAAAACTGTGCCGTCGATGAGGCGGACCGGCTGGGTAAGGAAGGCGATGGCTTCCGCATCGCGATGCGGGCCCTCGACAGCGGACGGATCGGGATCAGCGCGCAGGCGGTGGGGCTGGCGCAGGGCGCGCTCGATGATGCCACCGCATACGCGAAAGAACGCAAGCAGTTTGGAAAGCCGATTGCCGAGCTTCAGACGATCCAGAACAAGATTGCCGACATGGCCGTCAAGATCCGGGCCGCCCGCTGGATGACCTGGAAGGCGGCGGCGCTCTGCGATGCGGGCCAGCCTTTTACCAAAGAGGCGTCGATGGCCAAGCTGTTTGCGACCGACGCGACGATGGAGATCACGCTCGACGCTCAGCAGGTCTTTGGCGGCTATGGCTATCTGGAGGACTATCCGATGGCGCGGCGCGTTCGCGACGCCAAGGCCTGCCAGATCTACGAAGGCACCAACCAGGTCCAACGTCTCGTCATCGCCCGCGAGTTGGTGCACCCCTGATGGACTTCTCCCTGAACGATGAGCAACGCCAGATCCGCGAGATGGTCCATGACATCTGCCTGGAACGGGTCGAACCGCGGGCGGCCGAGATCGACGAGTCCGGCGAGTTCCCCTGGGATATCAAGGAGCTTTTCGCGAAGCACGACATTCTCGCGATCCCGTTCACGCCCGAGTACGGCGGTGTCAGCGGGAGCGTGCTGACCTTGCTCGTGGCGGTTGAGGAGATCAGCAAGTTCTGCGTCACGTCCTCGCTGATCTTGAGCGTCCAATCGCTCGGCAGCCTCCCGATCGCGCTGGCGGGGACCGCGGAGCAGAAGCGTAAGTACCTGCCACCGCTGGCTCGCGGCGAGCAGCTGGCGGCGTATGCGCTGACCGAGTCGGGCTCCGGATCCGACGCCGGAGGGATGCGGACCCGCGCGATTAAGCGCGGCGACACCTATGTGCTCAACGGCTCCAAGACGTTCATCACGGGAGGGAGCGTCGCCGACACGGTCGTCGTCTTCGCTCGCACCGACCAGAATGGCGATACGCCGGCGCGCAATATCTCGGCCTTCATCGTGGAGAAGACGATGCCGGGCTTCAAGGTCGGCAAGCTGGAGAAGAAGATGGGGATTCGGGGTTCGCCGACCGCACAGCTCTTCTTCGAGGATCTGGCGGTGCCGGCGGCCAACCGGCTGGGCAGCGAGGGCGAAGGCTTCAAGCTGGCGATGCGTGTGCTCGACCACTCGCGCCCGGGGATCGCGGCCCAGGCGCTCGGCATCGCAGAGGGGGCATTCGACCTGGCCCGCAAGTATGCGCGCGACCGGCATCAGTTCGGGAGACCGATCGCGGAGTTCCAGGGCATCCAGTTCATGCTGGCTGACATGGCGACCCAGATCGAGGCGGCCCGCGCGCTCACCTATGCCTCGGGGGATGCGCTCGATCGGCGATTACCCGACATCAGCGCTAGCTCCTCGATGGCCAAGCTCTTTGCCTCCGACACGGCCATGCGAGTGACGACCGACGCGGTCCAGATCTTGGGCGGCTACGGCTACCTGCGAGATTTTCCCGCCGAGCGGATGATGCGAGACGCCAAGATCACCCAGATCTACGAGGGAACGAATGAGATCCAGCGACTCGTGATCGCCCGAGAACAGTTAAAGGAGAAGACGTGACGATCAAGCAGCTGTACATTGCCGGGGCCGGCTTGATGGGAGCCGGCATCGCCCAGACCGCGATCACCTCCGGCTACGAGGTGACCCTCCGGGAGGTGGACGACGGCCTCGTGGGGCGCGGGGTGGAGAACATCACGAAGCGTCTTGCCAGCCTGGTGCAGAAGGGAAAACTGGACGCGGGCACGCGTGATGCGGCGCTGGCCCGGCTCCATCCGACCACCTCGCTGGAAGCCGCCGGCCGTGCCGACTTCGTGATCGAGGCGATCACCGAGAACTTCGAGGCGAAGCGCGACCTCTTCAAACGCCTCGACGCCATCTGCCGGCCGGAAGCGATCCTGGCCAGCAACACCTCGTCGATCCCGGTGACGCGGATGGCGGCCGCCACCAAGCGCCCGGACCGCTTCATCGGGATGCATTTCTTCAACCCCGTGCCGGTGATGCCGCTGGTGGAACTGACCCGCGGCCGCGACACCTCCGATGCCACGCTCGCCGCGACGCTGGAGCTCTCGAAATCCCTGGGCAAGACGCCGATCACGTCGCTCGACTACCCGGGGTTCATCGTCAACCGGATGCTGGTGCCGTTCATCAACGAGGCGATCCGGGCCCTGATGGAAGGTTTGGGCACGCGCGAGGACATCGACCAGGGCGCCAAGCTGGGGCTGCACCATCCGATGGGCCCGCTCGAGCTGGCCGACTTCGTCGGCCTCGACACCCATCTCTACATCTGTGGGGTGCTCTACGAGGGACTGCATGATCCCCGCTTCGCTGCGCCGCCGTTGTTGCGCCAGCTCGTCGATGCGGGCCACTTCGGGCGGAAGACCGGTCGTGGCTTCTACCGCTACGGGCCCGACGGGAGCCGCCTGTCGGACTGAACGGGACTACGCCCCGCGGCGGGCCGGTTGGGCGCCGGCTGGGGCCGCGGCCCGCTTGCGCCGAAGGAGCGAGAGCGCGAGCAGTCCGAGCGAGACCAGGAAGGATGCAGCCGCTAGGACGGCCGCCGCCGCCGCGAACACGGCCCAGGACGTCCCGCTCTTGGACGCTACCTCGCTCAGGCTGGTGCCGCCCTTGAGGAGGTGCAAGGTTACAAAGGAGTACGACACGATGAAGGTGGCCAGCACGATCATCAAGGCACCCGCCCGACGCACCCGTGCGATCCACAAGCCGCCCAGCAGCCAGAGGGACGCGGTGACCGCCGCGGCGAAGGCGCCGTCCTCCGTGTTCGCCGAACCGAAGTTGTCGCGATGGACACCATCCGTCGCCTGGAGGATCACGAGCACCGCTCCGGCCAGCGCCACCAGTAAGAGCGGCAGTGTGTCCAGCCTTCGATATCGGCTCGTTGCGTGGCTCCAGGCCACGCTCGCACTGATTACGGTCAGGACGCAGGCGCAAACCAAGCCCATCGCCACCGTAGCGACCGGTAGGCCTTCGGTTCTGACAAAGGCGCCCATCGCCCCCGGGCCTGACGCGAAGTGGCTAGAAGCGGTAACCCCGAAATCGGCAAAGGCGAGGGCGGCGGCCCCGAAGATGCCGATGCGGAAGCCCCGGAAGGCGAGCACGAGACAGGCGAG
>VBGO01000482.1 GCA_005882525.1 Chloroflexota bacterium | reverse complement strand
CTCTATGCCGGCGAGGTCACGCTGCCCGAGAAGGCGCCGGCACGCCCGATCTCCCTTCCGTTCATCGTCAAAGCCTGGCAGCGCGCCGCACAGCCGAAGCCGCTGCTTCTGGTCGCGCGCGACGTGGCCGGCCGGTGCTGGGACTGCCTGGACGGAGGCAAGCAGATCAAGGATCCCAAGAAGTGGCTGGCGGGCCAGCTGCGCGGGCTTCGCATGCAGGGCATGGTCGACTTCCCGTCTGTGACGGGGACTGCCAGGCGTTAGTGGGTGTGGTCGAGCTCGGCTTTCAGCTTTAGCTGCACGTTGCCCTTCAACGCCTGAGACACTGGACATCCGTCCTTCGCCTCCTCGGCCAGCTTCTGAAACGCTGCGGCATCGATCCCGTGGATGTGGCCGCGGACGGTGATCGTGCTCGAGGCGATTCCCTTGCCCGGGACGAACTCGACCTCGGCGGTCGTGGTCAGCCGCTCCGGCTGGTAGCCGGCCTTGGCCAGGCCGTTGGAAAGGGCCATCGAGTAACAGGCCGCATGGGCCGCGGCGATGAGCTCCTCCGGGCTCGTCCCACCGTGATCGCGTTCAGTCCGAGTCGACCATGTGACGGGGAACTCGCCGAAGGTGCCGCTGGCGACCTTCACGCGCCCGCGTCCACTTGTCAGGTCGCCTTCCCAAACCGCGTCCGCCCTGCTGATCGCAGCCATGCCGTACCTCCCAACCGCGTGCTGATCTGCAGGATAGTTGTTGCGGTGAAACGGCAATGAAAGCGCACGAGATACCGGAGCTGGATCCGCAGCCGCGCGAAGAAGATGGTCACGGCTACGTCGACGTGCTCGCGTCGGAAAAGCTCAGCGTCGGCCTGGCGATCTGGCCCGCCGGCTCAACCGACCGCCAGCGGCCACATGAAGAGGACGAGGTCTACTACGTGATCAACGGCCGTGGTGCGATTCGCGTGGCGGATGAGGATCGACCAGTGAAAGCCGGCAGCCTGGTCTTTGTCGCGGCCGGTGTGGACCATCGATACCACGACATCGAAGAGGAGATCCGCGTGCTGATCTTCTGGGCGCCGCCGCACAACGCGCCGCGTCATCATTAGGCTGGATGTCCCAGCAGATGCCTGCAGTGTTGGTGACCACGACCGAGAATCCTGCCGGCTACGAGGTCAAGCAAGCACTCGGTCAGGTCTTCGGCGTGGTTGTGCGGAGCAGAGGTCTCGGCGGCAACGTGATGCACGCGCCGCCACGCAATCGATCGGATGATCGAGAACGCTCGCGCGATGGGAGCCAACGCGGTCGTGATGATGCGCTTCGACTCTTCCGAGATGGGTCAAACGATGACCGAGGTCGTCGCCTACGGAACCGCGGCGATCATCGAGCGCAGCTAGAGATGCATATAGAGCCTGTCATCTTCGTGATCGTCCTCATCTTTGCGGTCGTCGGCTACTTCGTCTGGGACCGTCGCTATCGCGGCGACGACAAAGGCACTTTCAAACCGACCGGCGAGGTGTTCAAGGACCCCACATCGGGCAAGATGACTCGGGTATACGAGGATCCTGCCACCGGGCGGCGGCAGTACAGGGACGAGCCCTAACTTCTCGAAGGATTGAGGCGGGCCGGGTTGCCGGCGGGGTCGAGGACCAGCGCCGGCAGGTAATCGCCCACCGGCGCGCGTACCCACCACGCACCTTCCGCGCGCAGTTCGGCCAGCGTCGAGAAGCGGTAGCGATAAAGCGTCGCGCGCACGGAAGCCGGTGGACGGTCGGGGAAAGGGTTGTGCCCCAGCAGCCTCAATGTTGGCCGGTCTCCCTCGAGGAGCTTGATGAGAAAAGCGATGAACCACTGGTGCCGATACGGCGATTCCATCGCCGCAAACCACATCAGCCAGTCGAGCCGGAGGTGATAGGGCGCGTACTGGCGCGAGACTCGGCGCGGGTCACCGGGCTTGCCTTTGAATTGATAGGCCTTCCACTCCACCTCGGCCGGGTCTGAACTGGCTGTGCCTTCGACGACGATCTCGTATCGCTCCTTCGTCACGGAACCGAAAGCGCCGTACGTGTTGACGAGGTGGAAAGGGTCGAAGCTGAAGTTCATGAGCTGGTTCGGTGAGATGAGGTTCAACACCGGCCGGTAGCTCAGCACCACGACAAGCAAGGTGACCGCGATAACGAG
>VBGO01000131.1 GCA_005882525.1 Chloroflexota bacterium | reverse complement strand
GTGCTTACTATGCGCGGCCGTGGGCGCTTGTTCAAGGCCCAGATGGAGGAGCCTGGCTACCGGAACGTGCTGTAGTCGAGCTCCTTCTTGCGTTCGAAGGCTGCCTCGCGCGTCTCGAACGTCTGGAAATGGCCGCGGCCATGCAGCACGTAGATCCCATCGACGTCGTCGCGGGTGACTTTCAAATCGGGAAGGTCGATGTTGTAGACCTGTCCCGATTCGGTCGCACGAAGACGGGGGGCTGCCATGGGCGGATTGTACCCTCGCCTCAAGGGCGGGTCAGGCGACCGTCACCTCGTCCATCAGGTAGACATCCTGGACGGCGTTCAGCAACTGAATACCCTCGCTCATCGGTCGCATGAAGGCCTTGCGCCCGGTGATCAGCCCGGTGCCGCCGGCCCGCTTGTTGATCACGGCCGTCTTGACGGCTTCCTTGAGATCGCTCTCGCCGGATGACGCCCCGCCGGAGTTGATCAGCCCGCTGCGCCCCATGAAGCAGTTCGCCACCTGGTAGCGGGTCAGGTCGATCGGGTGATCCGTCGTCAGCTTCTCGTAGACAGCCTTCGACGTCTTGCCGAACTTGAAGACGTCGAAGCCTCGATTCGTCTCGGGAAGTTTCTGCTTGATGATGTCCGCCTCGATCGTGACCCCGAGATGGTTGGCCTGCCCGGTGAGATCGGCCGCGACTTCGTAGTTGACGCCGTCTTTCGTGAAGGCCGGATTCCGGACGTAGCACCAGAGCACCGTGGCCATTCCAAGCCCGTGCGCGTCGTGGAAGGCGGCGGAGATCTCCTGGATCTGGCGGTCGGACTCCGGCGAGCCAAAGTAGATCGTCGCGCCCAGCGCGACGGCGCCGAGCTCCCAGGCCTCGCGCACGGTGCCGAAACGGATCTGGTCGTATTTGTTCGGGTAGGTCAGCAGCTCGTTGTGGTTGATCTTGCAAATGAAGGGAATCTGGTGCGCATACTTGCGGGCCACCGAGCCGAGGACGCCGAAGGTCGAGGCCACGGCGTTGCAGCCGCCCTCGATCGCCAGCTCGACGATCTTCTCGCCGTCGAAGTACGCGGGGTTGGTCGCAAACGACGCACCGGCGGAGTGCTCGATTCCCTGGTCGACGGGCAGGATCGACAGATATCCCGTCCCCGCCAGGCGACCATGATCGAAGAGCGACTCGAGGCTGCGCAGCACCCGGGTCGGGCGATCGCTCGTCGCGAAGATGCGGGTGACGAAGCCAGGGCCGGGCAGGTGCAGCTGCGACTTTGGGATCGTTTTACACTCGTGCTCGAGCAAACTTTTTGCATCGTCGCCGAGGATCGATTCGAGCTTGCTGAGCGACGTCGCCGTGGCAGTAG
Source organism: Chloroflexota bacterium (assembly GCA_005882525.1). Classification (GTDB taxonomy): domain Bacteria; phylum Chloroflexota; class Dormibacteria; order CF-121; family CF-121; genus CF-13. The sequence continues at coordinate 11,862 of VBGO01000131.1, read as the reverse complement.
CCATCTGCGCCTCCTTGGTGGACTCTGTCCTTCAGTTTAGGCGCTCAGCGCGCCCCTAAACTGGGTCCATGGTGGCACGCTGATCAGACGGGCCGCCGGCCTGCTGGCGATCGGCGCGCTCACCGGACTCGCCGGCGGGCTGCTGGGGGTGGGCGGGGGGTTCGTCATGGTGCCGGCGATGGTCTACCTGCTCCGGACGCCCCAGCGTGAAGCCAACGGCACCTCGCTGGCGGTCATCGTGCCGGTGGCCATCGTCGGCGCCACGGTCCTCGGTGGGGGGCACCAGGTCGACCTCGAGGTCGGCATCGCGCTCGCCATTGGCGCGGTCGGTGGCGCGGTGCCGGGCGCCCGCCTGTCGCGGCGTTTTTCTGATATCGGCCTGCGCCGGGCGTTTGGCATCATGGCGGTGGCAGTCGGCGTGCTGATGATCGCCGACGCCGTCCTCCATGCGGTCGGCGGCAGCTGGCACCTCGGAGCCGGCCTGCGTCCCACCGGACTGTCGCTCTGGCTCATGGCGCTTGTGGTGGGCGCCGTCGCCGGCGTGTTAAGCGGCCTGCTCGGCATCGGTGGCGGCGCCATCATGGTGCCGGCGATGACGCTGCTGCTGGGACTGAGCCAGCACCTGGCCCAGGGGACCTCCCTCCTGGTGATCATTCCGACCGCGATCGCCGGGTCAAGCACCCATTTTCGGATGGGGAACATCCGGCTGGAGACGGCGGCCTGGCTGTCCGCCGGCGGCGTGGTCGGCGCGGTTGCGGGCGCCTCCCTCGCGCTCGCCAGCCCGGACGAATTGCTGCGGTTGCTCTTCGGCTGCTACCTCGCCGTCACGGGCGCGCGGATGCTGCAGACTCCGCGGACGAAACTCACGCAGCCTACAATGGCGAGTCGATGAGCCTGCTCACGTGGTCGGTCGTCATCATGGGCGGCTGGGTGGTGGTCATTGTCGCCGCCGGGTTGATCATGGCCCTACGCCCCGGCACGGGCGAGCTCGCGTATGACGCCCCGTCGGCCGAACCACTCCGGCTGCGCCAGGCCTCAGGCGTGCTGCCGCGCCGTGCCTGGGGATTTCGCCCGCCCGTCCATCACTCGCACTACGACCCGGCCCCCTGGCAGGTCCAACCGCCACGGTCCGACGAGCACAGCCGGGAGAATGTGGACCGGGCGACCGATATCAAGCGGGAGCTTGGTAGCGAGCATCCTCCGTGGGAACGCCTCGACCGGCAAGGCCTGTAGCGCTACTCGCCGAGTTCGCGGCTGACCCGGTCGAGCACATCGAGCATCCGCCGCGACGTTGCATGCAGGCTCTCCTGGAGCAAGGTCAGGGCATGGTGCGCGTCGGCAAGCACGTCGGCTTTGCCTGTCAGATCATCCGGGGTCTGGGCAAAGCGGGGCAACACGTCTTCGAACAACAACTGGAAGCGCTGCTCGGCCAACGCCAGGCAGGTCGCCAGCGTGACAATCTGTTCCTCCACCTGCGGATCGAGGCTGCGAAGGGCGCGCCAGGCTGGCTCCGGAACGGCGCTGTTGCCGGGTGACGACGCTCCTCCCATGTCGACCCTCATGCTAATGCGGCCATGATCGCCACCGCCGCCGACGGGACGCGCCTCCACTACATCGTGGAGGGAAGTGGGCCGCCACTGGTGCTGGTCGGCGGCAAGACGTCAAATATCGAGGGCGCCTGGTGGCGCTATATCCCGGCCCTCAGCCCACGAGTAAAGATCATCGCGCTCGACAACCGCGGCGCCGGCGCGTCGGATAAGCCAGACGCGCCGTACACCACGGGACTCATGGCCGACGATGCCCTCGCGGTGTTGACGGCGGCCGGCGAAACGTCGGCGCACTGGTTCGGTATCTCGCTCGGGGGCATGATCCTGCAACAGCTCGCGCTCGATCACCCCGAGGCCGTCCGCAGCCTGATCCTGGGAGCCACTCACTGCGGCGGCGAGCGCCAGCCGGCGGGCGGCGCCGCTGATACCTCCGTTGTCGAAGGCGCGCTGCGCCGCCACGCGAATCTCTACGACGCCCGCTTCATCGCCGACCATCCCGACTGGGTCGCCGCCGACGCCACCCACTTCGGCAAGATGCCCCTCCACGCGATCGTCCGGCAGGATCAGGCAGTCAAGCATCATAACCTCTGCGATCGGCTGAGCCGGATCCGCCAACCGGTGTTGATCCTTCACGGCCGGCAGGACCGGATGGTGCCGCTGGCCCGCGGCGAAGAGCTGCAACGAGCCTTGCCGAATGCCCGGCTCCGCGTCCTCGATCCCGCCGGCCACCAGTTCCATTCCGAGCAGTTCCCGACGGTGGTGCGACTGGTGCAGAACTTCGTCGCGGAGGTTGAGCGCGAGCGAGCTTAGGCGGCGCTCCAGGTGACGAGCTCGCGGCTGACGAGTTTCTGGAGCCGGCCGTCCACGGCGAGCGATTGGCAGTGGGCGAGCGTCTCCTGCAGGGCCAGACGCTGCTGAAAGACGTTCCGCTGCATGATGCCCTGGAACAGCTCTGCCGCCAGCTGCCAGCCTGACTTCGCGCCAGCACCCGCGAGGCGGACCAGGGCCGCCTTGCGCGCCTCATGGTGCTCGATGATTTCCCCGATCCGGCCACGGTGATCGTAAAAGGGATCGCCGTGAGCCGGCAGCACCGTCTCAACCTCGAGCCGGCGGATGCGCTGGAGCGAAAAGACGTAGTCGTCGAGCGGATCGGCTCCGGACTGTGGATGCAGGCCGATATTCGGGCTGATCTTCGGCAGCAGGTGGTCGCCGGAAAAGAGGACACCGCGGGCCGGCCAGTGGAAACAGCAGTGTCCCGGGGAATGCCCGGGTGTCCAGACGACCTCGATATCGGTGCCGTCGATCGGCAGCCGCTCGGCGCCTTCGAGCAGGGTGTCCGGCTCGACCACCGACACGAATTCCCGGGCCGCCATCGATGCGCTCTTCAAGAATTCAGCCTCGGCCGGCGGCACGCCATTCTTGCTCAACCAGGCCGCCACGTCATGCACCAGGTCTTCGGCGCGGGCGTAGCGCGGTTCCATCAACGCGACCTCCAACCGATGGATGACGAGCTCCGCCCCGGTGCGTTCGCGCAGCTCCCCGGCCAGGCCGAAATGGTCGGGATGGATGTGGGTGATGAGAATCCGGTTGATCCGCTCGACGGGGACCGTCAATGCCGCCAGCTTCTGGTTGAGCGCCTGTCGTGATTCGTCCGTTTGCAGCCCGGTGTCGATCAGCGTGAAGTACTCGCCGTCGCGCAATACGTACACGTTGACGTGCTTTAGCTCGAACGGCATGGGGAGCTCGAGCCGGAAGATGCCTGGTGCGACTTCCACGGTCTGCACACAATAGCGTTCTAATCGCAGTTGGCTCAGAAACGTAACCGGGCAAGAGCGTCGTCCAGCGGCCCATCGCGCGCTCGGCCGAAATCACGACGGCCTCGTGTGCGCATACAGGCCGCATGCGACGCCTGCCCTCATTCGCGCGAAAGCGCGACGGTCTGACGGCCGCTAAGCTGCCGTTTGGACGGGCTCGTCTGGGCGGTTCGGCACCAGCTTCTGGCCCTGGTCCTTGGTGGGCAGCGGCAGGTGCACGGTATCGGTCTCGATCAGGTCCAGGAAGGCATCGACCACCCGCGGATCGAAGTGGGTGCCCCGGCCGGTCTTGATCTCTTCGAGCGCCTTGGCCAGCCCCAGCGAGGGCCGGTAGATCCGATCGGCAACCATCGCCTCGAAGGCGTCGGCGACCGAGATGATCCGGGAGCCGAGCGGGATCTCCTCGCCCTTGAGGCCCTTGGGGTACCCGGTGCCGTCGAATTTCTCATGGTGATGGCGGATCAGCGGCGCGACATGGTGCAGACCCTCGACCGGACCGATGATGTCGGCGCCGATCTGTGGATGGCGCCGCATCCAGGCCATTTCATCTTCGGTGAGCGCCATCGATTGCCGCAGAATCCGGTCCGGGATGCCGATCTTGCCAACGTCGTGGAGGATGGCGCCCAGCCGGACCGCGGCCGCCTCATCCCGGGAGAGGCCCATCCGCTCCGCGCAGGCGCCCGCCAGCTTCGCCAGCCGCTCCGAATGCCCACGGGTGTAGCTGTCTTTCGCCTCGATCGCGTTGGCTAACGCCATGTTGACCTCGGTCATCAGCTTGGCTTCGACGTCACGACGGGTGACCAGCTCCTGATGGGCTGAGACCGCCCGCGCCATCACCGAGCCGAGCACGGCGACGACGACGAAGAGGAACATGCGCTGAAGGATCACGATCCGGTCAAAGGCGAAGGTCGAGAGGTAGGTACCCTGCTGCAAGGGCGCCACGGCCCCGGCCGTGAGGTAAAGCAGCGCGACGACCACGGCGCACAGCACCGAGCCGCCCGCGCCGAACCGCAGCGCGGAGACCGTGATGACAAGGAAGAAGAGCGAGGCGAAGGGGCTGGTGTAGCCGCCCGAGCTATAGGTGATCATCGTCGCCACCAGCATGTCGACGCCGGTGGTCGTGTAGCTGAAGGCTCGCCCCGGACGTTGATGCAGGAACAGCAGCAGCAGGGTACTCAGGCACACCACGCCCCAGGCCGCCAGGATGCCGTTGACCCGGCCCTCGTCATAGCCGGGCGCGGCATTGAGGTTATTGAGGATGACGGCGAAGATCAGCAGGGTCCAGCGAAACAGGCCGGTCAGGCGCTCGTTGCTGAGATTGATCAGGCTCTCCGCCGGGTCTGGGGAGCGCTGCCGGCCCTTGCGCGCGGCATTGCGGGCGGCGGCCATCGACCGAAATTATCCGGCCCGTCTGTGACGAAGAGCGTTACAAAGTGGTCGCGCCCCTGGCACGCTGCAAAGCAGGTCAGGCTGCCAGCCGGATGCCGAGGAAGTCCGACAGCACCTGCCGGACATCCTGGTAGCGCCGGAATGCGGTGTCGGCCTCGGCCAGCGCCCGGTCGACCTCGTCATAGGCGTCCTGTAACGGGACAACCAGGCCGGTCGTCGTGACCTGGGCCCGCTCGGTGTGGGCAGCCTGCAGCTGCTGGCCGATCGCCCGGGTCGAGGCGCTGTAGTCCCGGGCGATGGCCTGCACCTCCTCGAGCAACACCTGGAGGTCATCCGGTTTCAGCGCCCGTCCGGCGTACTTTTGCTTCAGCGCGGCCACCTGGACGGCCACCGTGGCCGCCGCCTCCGCCGCCCGGCTCATGTCGGCGCCGATGGCCGCCAGGCGCGCGATGGCAGTCAGCTGGCGTCCGGCGGCAGGGACACCACCCGCCACGCGGAGCGCGGGGTCCTCTCGCGATCGCCGGCCTGCGGCGCTGAAGTCTCGCTCGGCCTGCCGGAGCTGCGCCGCCGCCGCCTGGAGTTGCGTGGGGTCGCCGGAGGGGGCGGCGGCGATCATGCTGGCCTGCGCCGCTGAAAGGTCCTGGCGGCCGCTGTCCAGCTGGCCGTAGACGGTGATGCCGGCAATGACCGTGTAGCCAAGCGCCGCAACCAGGGCGAGCAGAACGATCGCGATCACGGCGCTACGGCCAGGCTGAGCCCTCATCCGGGGCTCATCGTGATCAAAAAGAAAAAGCGGGCGCTCCCTGGCGCCCGCTCTTCAGGTGCCCGGGGTGCGCTCAGACCGCCGCCCGATTGCCGCTGACGAGGCGAACCACCCACAAGAGGAGGACGGCGCCGACAAACGCGGCGATGAAGCTGAAGATCAGGCCGCTGCCGCTTACGCCCAGGAGGGTCCTGATGAGCCAACCACCGATGAACGCGCCGACGACGCCGACAACGATGTCCATGAGAATGCCGTAGCCGTGGCCGCTGACGACACGCCCGGCCAGGGCACCCGCGAGACCGCCGATGATCAAGAACACGATGAGTTCCATGACTTCCTCCTACCAATGAACGTGGGTACTGAAGCATTTGTACCCGTTTCTATCTTACGTGTCAACACGGCTATCACAAAACAATTGGACTGACTGGTCAGCTCGCCATCTGCTGATCGATGCGAGTGGGAGCCTGCGTCTCGGCCGGTACCCCGGCAAAGAGGTCCCGCTCCAGCACGCCCGTGACCCACGGGTGGGGGAAGACCCGAACGAACAGTTCGGGAGCGCCGCCGGGAACGGTGACCGAGGTGGTCACGCTGACCGGCAGGTTGGGGCTCGATCGGTAGTAGAGCTTCGCGGGCAGGGCTGACGATCCGCCGGCCGCCTGGCGAACGCTGGCAAAGGCAGACCCCACCGCGTCTCTGACGGCGGACTGCGTTCCGTCGGCCACGACGACGTGCGGCCGGACACTCGCCATGACGTCGGCGACGAGCTCCTGAAGCACCATCGCCGTCAGCTCGCTCACGCGGTAGTCGAGCAGGACGAGGTCACGCACGCCCAGCCGACGCGCAGCCGACTTCTGGTCGGGTCCGCCCCATTCACCGGCTGCGGCACAGACCAGGGTGACATCGGTGCCCGAGGCGGCATAGCGGGCGAACGCGTGTCCGCACAGGTCGCTGGCCTGGCTCGGATCCGCCACGACGCCCAGCAGTCGAAAGGGCACATCGGATAATCGAGCGGGGTCGTCGATTCTTTCTGCTGTGCTTAGACCGCGGCGCGGGCGCTCGAGAGCAGCCGGTCGTACGCGTGTTTCAGCTGCGGATAGCGCAGGAAGATCAGGTGTGCGAACTCCTGGGTGAGGGCCCGCGGCGGCCGGATCAGCCGCATCCCGGCCTCGCTGAGCAACCGGTTGCCCTTCCGGCCGTTGCACCGGCGACAGGCGATCACCTGGTTCTCCCAGCTGTTGGCGGCCCCGCCCCGAGAGGTGGGGACGACATGGTCCACGGAGAGCTGCGAGGACGGCATCCCCTTGCCGCAGTACTGGCACATGCCGTCGTCCCGGAGGAGAAGGTTGCGCCGGTTGGCCCGCAGGAGGCGGCGGGGGATCTGGATATTGGCGAGGAGCCGGACAATGACAACGTCCTGGCCAAAGCAACGCCGGGCTATGGCTTGCTCGACCGCCTGCCGGGCATCGTCGTCAATGAAGATGACGCGCTGCTTGGTCAGCAGGACGACCAGCCGCCGCTTACTGATCACATTCAGCGGCTGAAGTGAGGCGTTTAGCAGTAGGACGAGTTCGAACGACCTCCTGTTGTCGGGGATCCGCTTCGAGAGCGCCATAAATATAACGGAGTTTGTTCAGGCAGTTTTCAGCTAGCTGGCTGCCTTGGCCCGGCGGTCGATCGGAACGTAGGCCACGTCTTTGAAGCCCACGTACTCGGCGCGCGGCCGAATCAGCCGGTTGTCACCGTACTGTTCCAGCACGTGGGCGGTCCAGCCGGCCATCCGGCTGACCGCAAACACCGGCGTGAACATGTCGATCGGGATCCCCATGGTGAAGTAGCAGGAGGCCGAGTAGAAGTCGACGTTGGCGTAGAGGTGCTTCTGCTGCATCACGGCCTCCTCGACCTTTCGGGAGATCTCGTACCAGCGGAGGTTGCCGATGTGCTCGCCCAGCTCACGGGACATCTCGCGAAGGTGCGTCGCGCGCGGGTCCTCGGTCCGGTAGACGCGGTGCCCGAACCCGGGGATTTTCTGGTGGGCTTCGAGCTTCTCGCTGACGTAGGCCGCGGCTTTTGATGACTCCCCGATGTTGCGCAGCATCTTCATCACCTGCTCGTTCGCCCCTCCATGCAGCGGGCCGGCCAGCGCCCCGATAGCGGCAACGATCGCCGCGTAAATGTCGGCGAGGGTCGCTGCCGTGACCCGCGCCGCAAAGGTTGAGGCGTTGAGCTCATGGTCGGCGTGCAGGATGAGCGCGAGATCCATCGCGCGCACGAACAGCGGATCGGGCTCCGCGCCGAAGAGCATACGAAGGAAGTTTTCCGCATGGCTGCCAGACTTGTCCGGCTCGATCAGCTCCCGACCCCGACGGATCTGTTCATATGCCGCGACGATGGTCGCGATCTGCGCCGTGACCCGTATGGCTTTGGCCACATTGGCTTCACGCGACGAGTCATGGGCCTGTGGGTCGTAGAAGGCGAGGGCGGACAGGGCGGTTCGTAACGCATCCATGGGCGTCGCGTTGCGCGGAAATTCCCGCATCAAGGCCAGGACCTCAGGGGCCAGCGGGCGGTGCGAGGCCAGTTCAGCGCTGAATTGGTGCAGCGCCTCTCGCGTCGGCAGCGACCCGAACCACAGCAGGTAGGTGGTCTCTTCGAAGGAGGAGTTCCGCGCCAGGTCGTGGATGTCGATTCCCCGGTAAGTCAGCTTGCCCTGGGGACCGATGATGTCGCAGATCGCGGAATTCGCCGCGATGACGTCCTCGAGGCCGCCCTTGGTCACCGGCATACGAGGCCAAGTATAAGAACCAGTCTGCGATACCGGCGATTGATCTCCATCGATCATGGCGTTAGATGCACGATTTGCGATAGCCCCAGATTGTCACCATCTCCGATGGCACTGATGCCGATCGTGATGGTTGGCTCGAGCGTCTGGACCTCGAGCGCCCCCGAGGAATCCGTCCCGGGCTGCACGAGTCCAAGGATCGAGGTCGCCAGACTCGAGCCGGTCGATAGCGCCAGCGATCGATTGAACGCACGTGCCCGACGAATGACCGGGCAGACCACGAACGTGCCGCCCGCGGTGCGGCTGACCGTCGGCGAATCAAGGGCGAACGTACGGACCACCCGGAAGATCCGTCCGGTCGTGAACTCGGTGTAGTACAGGTTGTCCGCGCCATCGAGGGCGATCCCCTGCGGCTGCTGGATGCCGGAGATGACCGAGAGCTGATGCCCTCGCGGATCGAGCTCGTGGATCGCGTTATCGCCCAGGGTATTGACGAACACGTGTCCGGCGCGGCTGACTAGGACATCATCGGGCGCCGGCAAGGTCGCGAAACGAAGCCGGGCGGGTTCGAGGACCCAGAGTGCGCCACCCTCATCGGCAACAAGGATCCGTCCACTCGCACCAAGCGCGGCCCCGACCGGTCGAACCATACCGCTCGCGATCTGCGTCGCCGTCTTGCCGTCGGCGCTGACGCGCCAGACGACGCCGTTCGGGCTGTCCGGCACGATGACATCACCGCCGGTCGGGAGCAGATTGCCCGACGCATCTCGGTCTGGCAGCACGGGACCAATGCCGTCGATCCCGTCGCGTCCGGTCCGGTTCAAAAACGCCCGCCACGGGCTGACGGCATGGGTCCGGGGGTCAATGGCGACGACCCGGTTGCGACCCTGCTCCGCGACCAGGATGTGCCCATCGGCCTGCACGACGATGCCTTCCGGTGCCGACATCCCACCGGCGATGCGCTCGACCGAACCGTCGGCGCGCAACGCTGAAACCGTCCCGGCCTTGTTGTCGCTGAAGAGCAGGCGGCCGTCATTGTCGAAGGCGAGGTCATCGGGTGCGGGGAGATCGTGGAGCAACACCTGCGGACCGCCCGGTGCCGCGGTCGACGGGCAGGCGGACAACGCCGACGCCTTCGCGCTCGCGGTCGAGGTCGGCTTGTGGGCCGGCGCGACCGGCCCCTGCTGGCATCCGATCCCGACGATGAGCAGCCCCCCGATGGCGGCGTTTTTTGCGACAGCCGAAACCGCCCGATGGCTCAGAAGTCCACATCGATGGCGTTTGACCACGGTCATGAGCGGGGCTAGGATGGCGTCGTGCTCAAAGTCATTTCCGCTCCCGAACTCGCCCGCAATCTCGATCCCATCCTCCAGGCGCTGGAGGAAAGCGGCACCACGCTGATCATCAAACATCACGACCAGCCGGCGGCATTGCTGGTCCGCTTCGATGCCTATGTTGCCATGCTGGCGACGATGGACTATTCCGGTTGGGAGCGCTGGATCGAAGAAGTGCGGGCCGCCTTTCCAACATCGGTCTTGAGTCCGCCCCGCCGGCCAAAATCGGTGGTCCCCGCTTTCATCGATCCGGCGGACATTGGTTATGCGCCGCAGTTCGGGCAGCTGGGCACGGCCACCGGGCGGCGGCGGCTGGCCGAGGAGCTCGCCGCGATGGGCATCCAGCTCGAGGAACCACAGCTTGGACCCGTTTACTCCCTCGTCCTCAGTCTCGCCGAGCGCAAGCGGGTGCTCTACGCCGAGGACCTGAAGCTCGCCGTCGAGGAGGCGCTGGGCCGAGCCAGGCCCGGACGGTATGCGCTCAAGGAAGTCCAGGTGAATGCGCACAGCGGCTTTTCGAGCACCGCCGAGGTTTCGCTCACCGACAATGACACCCTGAAAACCGGTACCGCCAGCGGTAATGGCACGCTCGATGCCGTCTTCCGCGCCATCCAGCAACTGACCGGAGTGCCGGCGGAGCTCGAAGACTTCAGCCTGGCGGCGGCGACCCAGGGCAGCGACGCACTGGGCGAGGCCGTCGTGACGCTGAGCCAGGGCTCGAACGTTGTCGTCGGCCGCGCCGTCGCGCTGGACGTGGTCGAGGCCGCGGCGAACGCCTACGTCAACGCATTGAACTGGCTGGTCCGCCCCCGCCCTGCCCCTCCCCCGCAAGCCGGGGAGGGAAAAGTGCCGGTTGGTACCAGCTAGCTCAGCGGCGGCTTAGGGCGAGCTCGAACGTCGGCGGCGCTGCTGCCAGGTCCACCAGCGAAGGTGCCCAGGCGGGCCAGCGGGCACGGAGGGCGATCACTCGCGCCGCCGAGGCCTGCACCTGCTCCATCGCGATAGCGCCGCTACGCACCTGCTGCTTGACCGTCTCGATCGCGGCGGCCTGGTAGGCGGCGTCGGCACTGTTGAGCAACACGAGGTCGTTGCCGGCGCGCACCGCGGCGACCGTCGCATCGGGGAGTCCGTAGAGCGCGCTGATCCCTCCCATCCCGAGGCCATCGGTCACGATCACGCCCTGGAACTTCAGGCGATCGCGCAGCAAACCGGTAACGATGGTTCGAGAAAAGAGCGCGGGCGTGCCACTGGGGTCGAGGCCCGGAACGACCACAGCGGTCGTCATCACCGCATCGGCGCCGGCATCGATTCCGGCTGCGAAACTTCGCGCCTGCGTGGCGGCCCAGCGGGCGAGGCTCTCACCGTCGCTCGGCATCGCGCTATGCGGATCACCAGCCGCACCACCGAGACCCGGGAAATGTTTGAGGGTGGCCGCCACTCCACCGTCGTGCAGCCCGTTGACGGCCGCCGCCACCAACGGCCCGACCAGCCCTGGATCGCCGCCGAACGAACGGTCACCGATCACCGCATCGGCCGGATTCGAGCGCAGGTCCGCAACTGGCGCCAGGTCGAGCTGGATGCCCAGCCCGTGGAGGCCCGATGCCATCGCCGCCACCGCCTCTCGAACCCCCTGCGGACCGCGGGCGCCCAGCTCCAGCTCCGAAGGTAGCGCGGCCACCCCGTCGTGGATCCGCATCACCCGCCCACCCTCCTCGTCGACCGCGACCAGGAGTGGCGCCGGAAGGCCGGCTTCGCGTCCCAGCCGCTGCAACTGCGTCGTCAGCCGAAGCAGGCTGGTGGCGTCAGTGAAGTTGTCACTGAAGATCAGGACGGTGCCGACCTTTTGGTCGAGGATCAGGTGCCGGAGCCCGTCGGTGATGCTCGCCCCACCGAAGCTGGCCGCCATCATCTGGCCGACGGCCACGTCGAGCGACAGCGGCGTCGGTCCCGCGTCGGGCTGGACCACTGACGGCGTCGCCGCGGGTGCAGCCGTGGCCGCTGGGGTTGGCGTCGGGCGAACGATCCTCGCGGTCGGCGCGGCCCGGTTCGGGCCAAGCGTCGACGGGAGAGCACTCAACACCAGCAGCAAGGCCAGCGCCGCACGAACCAGGAAGCGGCGAACAGGGCTCACCGCGGACCGCGCCTAGTGCTTGAAGGTGCGCCCTACCAGCGGCTGAAGGACGGGTTCAAGCAAATCGAACAGGAATGTGAAGATCAGCAGAAAGATCAGGTAGAC